>JALLOM010000004.1 GCA_027717865.1 Acidobacteria bacterium AH-259-O06
GTGCAAACATGGCTAACCCAATCTGAATTGCTCTCATACCAGCGTATGGTGTGGGCGAGTCCCTCTTCAAAAGGAATCTGTGGCTTCCAACCCAGTTCCCGTTGTAGAACAGTCGCATCAATCGCATATCGACGGTCATGAGCGGGACGATCTTTGACGAACTGGATGAGATTGGGAGATTTCCGTAGTATTTCGAGAATCTGACGGACAACCTCCAGGTTTTGTCTCTCCTGGTTGCTTCCGATGTTATAAATTCGACCGGGATGACCTTCCGTTAAGATACATTCCAGCGCTCGGCAGTGGTCTTTGACATGAATCCAGTCGCGAGTATATAGGCCGTCTCCGTAAACTGGAAGTGGTTTGTCCTCAAGCGCATTTAGAATCATCAAGGGGATCAATTTCTCAGGAAATTGATAAGGGCCGTAATTATTACTGCAGCGAGTCACAATCACGTCCATGTTAAAAGTTTTGCAATAGGCACGTGCCAGGAGATCTGCCGCGGCCTTGCTGGCAGCGTAAGGACTATTGGGAGCGAGGGGACTTTCCTCAGTAAATTCCCCTCTCTCTCCCAAGGAGCCATAGACTTCGTCGGTGGAAACTTGGATAAAGGTTAAGACCTTTTTTTGGCGGGATGCCTCCAGCAAGACCTGAGTCCCCTGCACATTGGTCCGAACAAAAGCGGATGAGTCTAGAATACTGCGATCCACATGTGTCTCCGCGGCAAAATTGATGACAGCCTCAACCCCTTGATTGAGACATTTTTCGACATCCTGAACACAAGCAATATCTCCACGGACAAAGGTGTAGCGTGGATCGGAGGATACCTCGGCCAGATTTTCGAGATTGCCCGCATAAGTCAGGCAATCAAAGTTAACGACTTGGGCATCCCTTCTTTCTTTCAGGATGTGGTGGATGAAATTAGAGCCGATAAACCCGGCCCCGCCTGTGATCAACAGCTTCATGGCAAGTTCTTATGACTCGGCAACTTCTTTCGCAGTTTGTTCGTGTTTTTGATTGGCGGTCTGTCTTTTCTTTTTCTGCCTCTGTGCCACGAGGTTGCTTGCTCGCAGCAGAGACTCGATTGTTCCAGCGTCCGTCCACCAACCTTCCAGGATGTCGTAGGTCATCTCTCCCCACTCGATATATCGGTTGTTGACATCCGTAATTTCAAGTTCGTTTCGATCGGAAGGTTCTAAGGTACGGATGATATCAAACACACGATGATCAAACATGTAGACACCGGTTACGGCATACTTGGAAGGGGCAACTCGTGGCTTTTCGTAGATTTTAAGCACCTTGTCTCCCTCCAGCACCGGCACACCGAATCTTTGAGGATCCGGAACCTCTTTCAGTAGGATCTTTGCACCTCCGCCCTGTTTTTTGAACTTCTTGACGTAGGGGCGAATGGAATTCTCAATAATGTTATCTCCCAGCACGACACAGAGGAGATCGTCATCTGCAAAGAACTGGGCCAGTGAGAGTGCTTCGGCAATTCCTCCCTCTCCTTCCTGGTAGGCATAATGGAGGTGGTGAAGCCCGAACTCCCTTCCGTTTCCAAGTAGGCGCAAGAAATCGCCCGCACTGTTACCACCCGTCACCACCATGATGTCGGCTATGCCGGCATCGACCAGTGTTTCCAAGGGATAGAAGATCATCGGTTTGTCAAAAACCGGCAATAAGTGCTTGTTTGTTACTTTAGTCAGAGGCCGCAGACGTATGCCCAATCCTCCCGCCAGTATGATCCCCTTCATTTTCTTCTCCGGAAAACCGTTATGTTATCCGATGCCGGCGGATGCTAGCAATTTTGAGTACAGGTCTTCTGTCTCATCGAGCTTCCGCTTCAAGGTAAAAGTTTCCTTCACCCGACGCCGCCCTGCATCCCCCATTTTTTGACGTAGGTCGCGAGAGCCAAGGATTTTGGACAAGGCGGCGGCTAGCTGCTCTGCATCATTAGGAGGAACCAAGATGCCGGTTTCACCGTCGACCACCAGTTCGGGGATGCCCCCCACCCGTGTGGTCACGACAGGCAGACGGCTGGCCATGGCCACCAAGATCGCTGAACTCAGTCCTTCCGAGATGGAAGGAAGGCAAAAAACATCGAAATTCTTCATCAACGCTTCGCTGTCAGAGCGGAATCCGCTAAAAACCACATGTTCCTGGATACTCAATTCTTGAACTTTCTTCTCCAATTCCGACCTCAGATGACCGGCTCCCACAAAGACGAAGACGACATCTGGAAACCCGGACACAACCTTAACGGTGGCTTCTAGAAGGGTGCGATGTCCCTTTTCGGGACTCAAGTGTGCTACTGTTCCTACCATCAATCCATTCTTAAGGTGAGCAAGCGGTGGTGGTTTCAGAAGGTCGATCCAGTTCAGATCAACACCTTCATAAATCACATTGATCAGTTCAGGACGAATACCCCCTTCAATCAAAGTCTGGCGGATACTATGGGAGACAGTCACCACGCTGTCCTGCATCCAGTTGTATTTGAGGTGGCTGAACCTTGACTTGAGTGGAAAGTTGACCCGCCGTGAGCAGACTTGGAAAGGAACCCCGCAAAGTTTCGAAGCCAGTCCTGCACATAGAATGGTACGGGAAGTGTTCAGGTGAATAATGTCACAGTCTGTCTTCCTTAGGATGTTCCACAGCTGAAAAAAGGCCCAGGGGCTCAGCTCGTTTCGCTGATTGAATGCGACGGTTCGGAGGCCTATGTCTCGAGCCTTCTTGCTTAACGGTGATTTGGATGGTGCAGCCAGCCACACGCGATGTTGGCGGTCTTTCATTCCCACCATCAGAGTAAAAAGCTGTTCCTGGCCGCCCCGCCAGACCTTTTCAATATCCACGTAGAGGATTTTCAGACTATTCATCCTGCAGGGTAGTTGTCTATTCCTTCCGGGCGCCGCATTGGATTTCCCACAATTTTAGATACTTGAAAAGAGTTGACACGGCAGCCAGCGTAGACACGACCAGTCCAGGTATCCCGTCTACAAAACCCTTCCGCACCAGATAGTTCTTGAAAAACACAACAGGGGGATAGAAGGTGAAGTGGATCCAATGGGCTCTTTTTCCCTGATCATACCAATCCTTCGCCGCTAGAGTAGAGAAATGCTCTAGCTGTTGAAGGTACTCCGAGAAAGAGGCATAGGTGTGGTGGTAGATTTGGCCTTTGAACTTCCCGGTGGGACCGGCTACTCGGAAAGACTCGTGTACTCGCCCTCCCTCCCAGCGCCCGCAAGACTTTTGAAACAGACGTAATTGCCAGTCTGGATACCAGGTGGTGTGTTCGATCCAGCGCCCCATGAAAAACGTTTTTCGGGGAAGGTAATAGCCCTTACAGTCACATTCTTGGAACTTCCACTGCAGAATTTCCTCTCTCAGTTGCGGGCTCAGCATTTCGTCCCCATCAAGGCTGAGCACCCAATCATAGCTGGCCTGTTCGGTGGCGAACTGCTTCTGGGCACGATAGCCCTCCCAGGCTCTTTGGAGGACACGGTCCGTGTAACGACGGCAGATTTGCGCGGTGGCATCTGTACTGCAGGAATCCACCACAACAATCTCGTCGCTGACCGCTTTTAAACTCGTGAGTGCCCCTTCAATCTTGTCTTCTTCGTTGTAGGTTACGAGTACCGCCGAAATTCTCTTCACACCTCAGCTTCCTCGAACTCAGGGTGTCTTTGGATGACCTCCTGCTGATTATAGTAGATTTCAATGGGTGTGGATCGATAGAAGCGGTTGAGTAGACGCGAAATTTCCGCGTCAGTTCTTCGAGCTTTCTCTCGTTCGAGCTGCCTGAGCCGCCTGACTTGGGGAACCTTAAGGAGCGCTTGGAAAAAAGAGCGGTAAAAAGGGATATCAAGGACGAGGATACGGGTGAGAAAGAGGAGGGAAAGTATGATCAGGTGGCGGCACAGATAGGTTGAGGAATGAAGGTTAATCCAGTGGAAAAGCAGTCTATTGCGAAAGGACACTGTCTCCACGAACTTCTTCTTAAAGTGGGCATTGATGGTGGAACTGCTTCGATGATAGGCAATACTGCGAGGCTCATAGTGAATTTCCCAGCCCCGTTTCCACCCCCGATAGGAGAGATCCACATCCTCCCAATGGAATGGAGACAGAAGTTCACTAAAACCACCGAGGGCTTCCAGCTTTTCTCTGCTGTAAGTGGAAAACGCGCCAACCGCATGGGCGGACAAAAGCTTCCGCCTCTCGATCCATTCCTGGGCTGAGGAAACCGAGACATCGTAATTGAAATACAGACTCCAAAACCCTCTGCGAAAGCGGCCGAACTTTCCACCCGCGGCAAAGATAGGTCGATCCCACTCAAACACCTTAGCCGTCACGGCAAACACCTTCGGATCATGGAAATGAAGAGCTTGAAAGACCAAATAATTTTCATCGATGCGAACGTCGTTATTGAGAAAAGCCAGCAAAGAAAATCGACAGCTTTGCAATCCGGTGTTGCAAGCGATTGCGAAACCCTGATTGTGCCTTCGTTTCACAAGACGAATGTCAGGAAATTCCGAAGGAATAGCGAGCGCGGTTTCGTCTTGACTGCCATCGTCCACGACGATGATTTCGGTTGAGCCCCCACTCTTACGGCGATAGGCCTGGGCAGCCGCTTGAACGCAGGGCAAGTTTTCGCGCAGCAGATGGAGACCATTCCAGGTGGGGATGACTATGCTGACATCGAAGCTCATTTCAAGCCGATATGTGAATTACTCTACATGAAGCAAAGAATTTCCGCTCATCTCGGGAGGCTTTTCGATTTCCAGGTAGTGGAGTATGGTGGGAGCAATATCCTCTAAAGCGCCACCCTGGCGAAGTTTACTTCCGCAGTGCTCATCGACCAAAATGTAGGGGACAGGATTAGTCGTATGAGCCGTGTGGACCTCACCCGTTTTGGGGTCCATCATTTGCTCGGCATTTCCATGATCTGCGGTTACCATCATCACCCCTCCAATTTCCCGTACCTTCTCGTAGATGCGTCCCATGCAAGTGTCCACCGTCTCCACAGCCTTAACGGCTGCCTCCATCACCCCTGTGTGTCCCACCATATCAGCATTGGCAAAGTTGAGGACGACCGTGTCGTAGGAGCCGGTGTCGAGTTCATGCAAGAGCCGGTCAGTAATCTCAAAAGCACTCATCTCAGGTTTCAGATCATAAGTGGGCACCTTGGGAGAGGGGATTAGAATACGCTCTTCCCCCTCGGAGAGCTGTTCTTCGCCGCCGTTGAAAAAATAAGTCACGTGTGCGTATTTCTCCGTTTCTGCCAGCCGCAAATTGCGTAGCTTGTTCTGCGTGAAGAGCTTGACCACAATGCGCTCCAGACGAATCGGGGAATAGGCGATGGGCACAGTAAAAGTCCGATCGTACTCGGTCATGGTCAAAAAGTGATGGACGCGACCTGGAGGGCGTGGGAAATGGTCGAACTCCTCCAGCGTAAGGGCGCGAGTCAGCTGACGCGCCCGATCAGCACGGAAGTTAAAAAAGATAGCCGCATGCCCTTCTTCGAGTCGTGCGGCAGGCTCTCCATTTTCTTCGACTACTGTAAACGGGATTATAAACTCATCGCTTACATTCTCTTGGTAAGAGGAACGTATTCCTTCAAGTGGGTCTTTGAATTTCTTTTCAGCCAGGCCCTCGACGATAGCACGGTATGCCTTCTCGGTGCGCTGCCACCGATTATCACGATCCATGGCGTAGTATCGTCCACTGACCGATGCAATCCGGCCAATGCCAATGCGCTCGGCTTGTTCTTGCAGGTGCTGAATATACTGTACACCCCCCTTCGGGGAAGTGTCCCGCCCGTCAGTGAAGGCGTGGATGAACACTTTGTCAATTCCCTCTTGCTTGGCAAAACGCAAAAGCGCCACAAGATGGCCAAGGTGGCTGTGTACTCCCCCATCTGAAACCAATCCGAGTAAGTGAAGTGCCTTGCCCCGGGCGGTTTCCAATATGCGGCGGATCTTTTCGTTGCGGAAAAACTCGCCAGAGGCAATGGCTCGGTCAATGCGGGTGATGTCTTGACAAACGACCCGTCCGGCTCCAATGTTCAGGTGGCCGACTTCACTATTTCCCATCTGGCCTTCGGGTAAACCCACCCGTGTTCCGCTAGCTTCCAGGGATACCCACGGATATCGGGAATAAAGCTTTTCCAGGTTGGGCAACCGAGCGTGGGCCATCGCATTTCCTTCTTTGAGATCGCTCAAACCCCAACCATCAAGCACGGCAAGGATGAGGATGGGTGGTCTCGGCATCGTTGATTAAGCTACACTGGTGGAGAATAAACAACTGACAGCTGACAGCACAGCTGACAACGTTGTCAGTTGAAGTCCTTCAACTGGGCGTAGACGGCCTGTGATCCTAGATCTTCTTCAATACGCAGCAGCTGGTTGTACTTGGCCATCCGATCGGTTCGACTGGCTGAACCGGTTTTGATCTGACCTGCATTGGTGGCGACCGCAAGATCAGCGATAAAGGAATCCTCTGTCTCGCCTGAGCGATGAGAGATGATGTTCGTATAGCCGTTGACCTTGGCCAGTTCGATGGCACGCAGCGTTTCTGTTAAGGTACCGATCTGGTTGAGCTTGATTAAGATCGAATTAGCCACCCCACTTTCGATTCCCTTCTGCAAACGTTTGAGGTTAGTCACGAAAAGATCGTCACCAACCAACTGGACTTGGCACCCTAGGGCTTGGGTTAGGAGCTTCCACCCGTCCCAGTCGTCTTGGCCTAGGCCGTCTTCAATCGAATAGATGGGATAACGATTGAGCCAGTCTTGGTAGAGTTCGATCATCTCCTGGGCAGTCTTGCTGCCACCGCCCGATTTAGCGAACAGATAGTGGCCTTGATTGCTATAGAATTCGCTGGCTGCAACGTCCAAGGCTAACCAAATATCCTCGCCAGGTCTGTATCCGGCTTGCTCAATGGCCAATAAGATCAACTCGACGGCCTCGTCGTTGGATTTGAGATTGGGTGCGAAGCCTCCCTCGTCTCCCACGGCTGTAGTGTACCCCTTCTGTGCCAGCACCTTCTTCAAATGATGGAAGGTTTCGACACCCATGCGAAGAGCTTCAGCAAATGTCTCCGCTTTGCCGGGCAGGATCATGAACTCCTGAAAGTCCACATTATTATCCGCGTGTGCCCCGCCGTTTACGATGTTCATCATCGGGATGGGGAGATGTGAGGCATTGGTTCCCCCCAAATATTGGTAGAGGGGAATTCCCAAGGATGCAGCGGCGGCGCGAGCACAAGCCAGAGACACGGCTAGAATGGCATTGGCTCCCAGGCTCTGTTTCGTTTCGGTTCCATCCAACTCGATCATGGTCTGATCGAGCTTGATTTGATCAAAGACCGACAATCCTTCCAGTCCAGGTGCGATCACCTTATGGATGTTAGCGATGGCTTTGGTGACTCCTTTGCCTAAATAGCGGTCCTGTTCCTGGTCCCGCAATTCAAGGGCCTCATGCTGTCCCGTAGAGGCTCCGGAAGGGACGGCTGCACGGCCCAAAACTCCCTCCGTGGTAATGACCTCGGCTTCAACCGTGGGATTTCCCCTGGAGTCCAGAATCTCTCTCGCATGAATTTCTTCAATGATGGGCATGTTCCTTCTCCCACTGGGCGGTTTGTAATCCTGTCATCGCAGCCACAGTGCCGACATCGTCCGTGAGGTTTCAGCCGCTCCCGGCCCACTCGCGAATCGCCATGGCGCGGCATGTTGACACGTTAAAACAGAGCGTGTCAAGATTGCTCGCGTGGAAGTAAAGGTTGAGGACCAAGAGGGCGTTTTCTTCATCATTCCCTCCGGAGAGCTCTCGACCGGAGAAGGTGACAAGCGACTGCGCCAGGAGTTAGACAGACTGCAGCGAGCCGGAAATACGAAGGTTGTTATAGACCTCTCCGATGTTCCCTACATCGACAGTTCCGTTCTGGGGCAACTCGTGTACGGGCATTCTGTGTTGAAAAAGGAAGGAGGCGGACTGAAGCTGCTCAATCCCTCCAAGAGGATCACGGATTTGTTGTCCCTAACTCGATTGATCAGTGTCTTTGAGATTTTCCAGAGTCGAGAAGAGGCTTTGGCGGGCTGGAAGCGTTAGAGAAGCCAGAATTCAGAATTCAGAATTCAGAATCCAGAATTCTGGATTCTGAATCCAGAATAAAGCTGTAGCGGGCCATGTATCTATGGACTGGCTTTGAATCATCATGTTTTCTGTGTGATCTCGGCTATTGAAACTGAAGAGTTCGAAGCTTTCACCTGAATTTGGCTCCCGGTTTGTAGCTCCTCATTCTGACTTCTGAATTCTGGATTCTGGCTTCTGAATTCTGAATTCTGTCCCCTCACTTCCGGTGCATCCGTTCCTTCACGCGCTTCAGGCTCTCCTCGATTTGTGGAGCCGGGTGGAGATTTTGGGCTTTTTGATAGTTTTGTAGAGATTTGTTGTAATCCTTCTTTTTTTCGTAGATATAACCAAGACGATCGTACACTTCCCAATTGTCCGGCGCTAAGCTTACACTGTTCAAGAACGCGCTTTCGGCCGCTTCCAGATTCTGGCTAAAGAGCTGGGCGAGTCCCAGGTTGAACCAAGCGTCCGCATCCTGCGCATTCTCCTTCACATAATCTTTGAGAACAACGGCTGCTTTATTGTAGTTGTTTGCCTCAATAGCGCTGATGGCCTGTTGGTATTGCAACCGAGAGAGGTGGCGCTTCGCTTCCGAGGCGCCCGGATCCAAGGTCAGAGCTTGTTTCAGATATTTCTCCGCCTGCGTGAAATTTCCAAGTCGGTAATGAGAGATTCCCAGTTGTAGCACGTCTTTGAGTTTTCCTCGCTGGATGGAAATCGCTTTCTGCAGATCGGAGATGGCCTGATCGAACTCATTGATGTTGTAGTAAGCAGACCCTCGTGTGTGATACAGCTGATATTGATCGCGAGGTGAACGAGCGTAGCGCTCCCCTTTGAGCAAGGTGGCAATAGCGTCACCATATTTGCCACTGTTATAGTAGGCGAGCGCCAACCCGTAATAGGAAATGTAGTTGTTGCTCTTCAGCCGCAGTGCCTTCTGGAAGGCCTCGATGGCTTTCTCATACTTCTTTATTCTTAAGTAGGAATCTCCCAGGATTCGATGACCACTCTCGTAATCAGGATTTGCCTTGACGATCTGTGCAAATTCCTCAATTGCTTTGGAGTACTGCCCTTGCTTGTAATGGGAAAGTGCCTTCTCGAAGTCGCCCTGGGCCATCAGAGAAGCAACTACCCAGGTGAGCAGCAGAACGGTGGAAAATTTATTTTTCACTGCCTTATTCGAATATTCCAAACGCCTTCCAGCGTTCGACTTCGGTCCGGGTAGGGATGGATATGTGCTCTACTTGCAAGTATTTGAGGCGATCAAAAACGTCAATCATAACGAAGTACGGGACGTCAGGCTGGGTTTGGATGATGACGGGCTTTTGGGGATTCTGATCCATCTTCATCTGTATGTAGCCGCCCATCTCTTCCAGCGACATCGGTGTCTTGTCCACCATGTACTGTCCCTCTCCCATAATTTTGATGTGGATCGCTTCTTCGGGTTGCACATCCACTTGCGTAGGGTCATCTTTGGGGAATCTGAACTGCAGCCCTCTGGTGGTGACAAACACGGCGGTGAGCATGAAAAAGATGATAAGTAAGAAGGCGATATCGGCCATCGAAGAAGTCGGAATCGCACCTGGTGATCGAAGACGCGCTCTCAATTGCATCAGGTGCCCCTCCTGACTTTCTTCTCGGTTAACAGACCAATCCTCTTGGCACCATGGACCCGCAATTGGTCCAACACTGCATCGATCAGCTGGTAGCGGACCATGCGATCGGCTTTGATGAGAAACTCTTTGTCCGGGATAAACTCGATGATCTCCTGAGTGAGCAGGCCGATTTCTTCTGGACTGCCCAAAGGAAAGGAGGGCCGCTCACCGTCTGTAAATTGAATGGCACCGTCGGCTGTTATGGCAATAATTGCCGAATTCCTCGGTACCTCGGTTCGGATTTCCGAATCTGGAAGTTGTACCGTCGTCCGTTCCGGTGAAAAGGAGGTCGTCAGCATAAAGAAGATGATCAGCAAAAAGGCGATATCAGCCATGGAGGCGGTTGGTACCACTGGAGCGATTCGACGAGACTCATGCCTTTTCTTCATACCACTTTCGTTTGTTGCCGGCTGACCTCTTCCGCTTCTATCGGCTGTCGTTGTTCTTGACCCTCGATTTCACTGAAGGTCTCTAGGAGCATGGAAGAGCTGGTTTCCATGTCGAGAACAAAGTTGGACACCTTATTATTAAAGTAGTTGTAGGCAGCCTGGACAGGCAGGGCGATAGTCAAGCCAGTGGCAGTAGTGATCAGGGCTTCAGAGATACCGCCCGCCACCGCCTGAGGATTTCCCAGGCCCACCTCGGCTAGAGCTTCGAAAGAGCGGATCATTCCAGTGACTGTTCCCAGAAAGCCGAAGAGGGGTGCAATGTTGGCCACCGTGGCCAGGATCCAAAGCCCTTTCTCCAATTTTGACACTTCGTGCAGGGCCACACTTTCCATGGCTTTGTCGATTTCGGGGTGAGACTTGCCGAAACGAAGAAGCCCCGACTTCAAAGTGGTCGCGACGGGATGGTCAAACGACTCGCAAACCTCAACGGAGCGACGCAAATCTCCACCCAGCAGAGACTCACGAATTCTTGAAAAAATTTCCGCTGTATCCCCCTTGATTCGGTTATAAGAGATGACTCTCTCAACGATGAAAATCAGGCCAAGCAGCGAGCAGAGGAAAAGCGGTATCATCATCAGACCGCCTTGTCGGACGTAAGTGAAAAGAGTTCCACCGATTGCTAGCAGCACTTATTTTTCCTCCAGTCGTTATAGCTGTACGTTTATGGGTTAACACTTTCTTAGATTCATTGAACCCTTGAAAAGTGTCAATTTTTTAAGGCAAAACCCATGATAGTGCTGGGCCCTGTTGGAAGTCAAACTGGAGTTCCCGGGTTTCCCGGCGTCAGGGGGTCAGGAGATCAGGAAGTCAGGGGGACCTTGATGTTGAGGCGCTTAAGTTTTTCGTTCAGGGTGGTGGGATTGACACGCAGCAAGTTGGCGGCTTTTTTCTGGTTCCAATCGACCTTTTGAAGGGCGGTCATGATGAGGTTTTTCTCATACTCCAAAACCAGATCTTTCAAAGTGGCACCATTGTCCAGCAAATTCAGCTTGCCAAGACTCACCGAGGTCGAATCTAAGATTTCGCGGGGAAGTAAGTCTTGGGTGATGCCGCCCTGATTCGGTGCCAACACCACGGCTCGTTCCATCACGTTTTCCAGTTCCCGAACGTTTCCTGGCCAGTCATACTCCATCAGCAGCTTCAGCACCGACTGGTCCAAGGAGCAAACGGGACGCTCGTTCTCTTTACAAAAATGTTGCAGAAAGTGTTCGGCAAGAAGAAGAACGTCTTCTCGGCGCCGGCGAAGAGGTGGGAGAGCAATCCTGATGACGTTCAAACGGTAGTAAAGATCTTCACGGAATTCTTGATTTTCCACCGCTTGCTTAAGATCAATGTTGGTGGCGGCAATAATCCTGACATCCACCTTAATATTTTCCAGTCCACCGACGCGGCGGAACTCCCTTTCCTGGATTACGCGCAGCAGTTTAGATTGGGTGTCGAGGGGCAAAGTCCCCACTTCGTCAAGAAAAATCGTTCCAGCACTGGCGACCTCGAACAGACCTTTCTTGGTAGCGGTGGCCCCCGTGAAGGCTCCTCTGACGTGACCGAAAAGCTCGCTTTCCAACAAGTCGCTGGGAATTGAACCGCTGTTGACAGCCACAAAAGGGCCATTGGAGCGAGAGCTGCAGCTGTGCATGGCTTTGGCCACTAGCTCCTTTCCCGTTCCGCTCTCTCCCGTGATCAAGACAGTACTTCGGCGCGGCGCGACTTGAGTGATCAACTCGAAAACCTGCTGCATTTGCTCGCTTTTGCCAACAATGTTCTCAAAGGTAGAACGCTCTCTGAGAGTCTTCTTAAGCCGCCGGTTTTCCATCTCCAGGCTGCGCTTTTTGAGCCCGTTCTTGACCACCAACACTAATTCCTCGTTTTTGAAGGGCTTGGTGATGAAATCAAAGGCGCCGGATTTGGTTGCCTTGACGGCATTCTCGATCGAGGCGTAGGCGGAGATCATCACCACAACTATGTCGGGATCCACCCGGAGAATTTCCTCAAGAGTGGCCAACCCACCCTTTCCGGGAAGCATCAGGTCAAGAAGAACAAGATCAACACCTTGCTCTTTGGTTTTTTCGATCCCCTCTTCCCCCGTTGCAGCGGCAGTTACCTTATAGCCTTCTTCCTGGAAGAGGGTGGTGACGATTTCCCGCATGATTTCTTCGTCATCAATGACCAGAATGGAAGCTTGTGTTGACATGGCCGGATTTTCTTAATTCACTCTTTTGATCGGGAGGTGGAGTCGAAAGGTGGTGCCCTTGCCTCGTTTGCTTTCAACGCTGATGCGCCCTGAAAGCTCCTGAATTATGCCGTAGGAGACGGACAGACCGAGCCCGGTGCCCCTGCCAATGTCCTTAGTGGTGAAAAAAGGATCGTAGATTCTTTTGACGTCCTGCTCGGATATTCCCACACCACTGTCCTGAATTTCAACGACCAGCAGAGAATCTGTGCGGTAGGTCTTCACACTGAGTTGTCCTCCTTGGGGCATTGCGTCCTTGGCATTAAGACACAGGTTCATGAAAACCTGCTGCAGCTTGCTTCCGTTAGCCAAAGTCGGGGGCATGGTGGGGTCCAGATCCAGCTTGACGTCAAGACCAGCCTTTCGAAACTGGTGATCAAGCAGCGAAAGAGTCTCCAACATCAGTGAATTGACATTGATTTCGTGAAAATCGGAGTCTTTGACTCGTGCAAAATTCAACAAATTGTTCACAATGTTCGAGGCGCGGAAGCCCTGCCTTTCAATCTTCTTCAACATTTTATGCCGTGGGTCGTCCGCAGGGATCTCTTTCAGAAGCATCTGTGAGTAACTGGAAATGGCAGTGAGTGGAGTATTGACTTCATGTGCTATGCCGGCTGCCAGAAGGCCAATGGAGCTCAGTTTTTCAGCCTGTAGAAGTTGGCTCTCCAGCTGAACCTTCTCAGTGATGTCGTCAAGGACCAGCAGCGTCCCAGTCACCACGTCGTCTTGCAAGAGAAAAGGTGAAACTGTGATGTTTACCAACCGGCTGTGGCCGTCTGTGGATTGGATGTGAGTTTTATAGAGTCGGCTGGTCTCTTGGACAATCCAGGGTGGACCTTCGACAATCTTTTGCAGCGTGCGCACAAGATCTACAGGAAAAACTTCAGAGATATTCTTGCCCAGAACCTCGTCCGCCCGCAGGCCACAGATGGTCTGCATGGAATCATTCCAAACAGTAATTTCTCCTTCCGGAGTAATAACAAGAACGCCGACCGTGATGCTTTCCACCACGTTCTCACTATAGGCCTTAAGCTGAGCTAATTCATTGGCTTTGGTCTCTAGTGAGCGATAGAGCAGGGCGTTATCAATGGCAATGGCAGCATAACGGGCCAAGGTGCCGATCAAGTCAAGATCTTCGCTGCTCAGAAATTGACCATCAAACCGTTTCCCCAAACCCAGAAATCCAATCACCCGACCCCGAACTCGGAGAGGTTGGACATAGTGCAAATCCCACTCTGACAATTGTGCCCTGACCCGGTCGACGACCTCACTGGGAGGCAATAAAAACAGGGGATTCAGCTCTCGATCAAAATCGGAAAAGATGGTGTCCGGAATAACCAGTTCAGTGGTTTTGCTCGTGCCGACTGGAAGATGCTGGGCGTGAAAAAGACGATACAGGTCCCCTTGTGCATCGTCCCGCAGAAAAAGCGCTATTGGAGCCACATTCAGGGTCTTGCGCAGTCGGGTTGAGATCCTCTCTGTGAGTGAAGAAAGCCCGATTTCCGAGCGCAGAGTTTTACCGAAGTCGGCTAGCGATTGGCGGTAGTCATACTCCTCTCGGTAAAAATAGCGGTCGATTTGGTCCTGAATCTTGTTTTTCAAGGGGGCAAATAGAAAGGCCACCAGAAGAGCTGATAGGGCAAAAAGTACAAAGCCTGATTCCGGGGAAAAGCCTTGGATGACTCGGCCAATCGACAGAACGATAACCACATACAGTCCTAAAAGGGCTGAGCTGGCCAGCACATAGGCGGCACCCTGCTTGAAAATCAGCGCCACGTCCATGAGTCTGTGCTTGGTGATGGCGTAGCCGAAGCTCAGAGGAATGAGCACCAATCCGAGAATGGAAGCTTCCATATAGGGGGAAATCGGCAAGCCGATCAAAAAAGGCACAGCATACAAACACAGAAAGGGAAGGATGGCGATTAGAGTTCCGCGCGTCACCCATTTCATCTGCAGCCGTTGGATAGGGGAGGGCGCTTGGCGACGAGAATAAACAAGGGCCAGGGTCCCGAGCAGAAAGAAAGTCATGAAATGACTCAAGTGAACCTTGTCCAAAAAGTGTTCAATACCCGCGGTGCGGGGTAAACCAAGCGGCTTCAGGCTGCCCGAAAACCAAAGTGCCTGAAATCCCAGTAAAAAGAGCGATGGTAGGTAAAACAGGAATCTCAAAGAAGGCCAGTTTCTGACCAGAGAAAGTGGTTGGGGGAAATAACAGCAAAAGTGAACAAAAAGTGGAGGCAGCAGTACAAAAGCCGTGGCGGAAGACCAGTAGATAAGCAGGTCGAAGGTGTCTGCACGTCCTGAATAACGGTAGAGATAGAGTACAAAGGCGACCAAACAGATCAGGTAAAAGTGAAAAGCCCCTTGTGCCTTCCAGCTGCGCAGGAAGATCAAGAGGCCGATGCCCAGGTGAGTGAAGGCAACCAGGGCAAGCAAGAAGTCAGTAAAACTGGTGCGCGGCTGGAGTTGAATCTCGATAGGATACGAGAGCCGAGAACCAGATCCTGCCTTTTCCAGTAAATAGGTTGCTTGGGTGCCGGGGGGCAAGGTTCCCGCCAGCAGCTCAACCACTTCGGTGTAATCGTCAAGGTTGCGGATGGGCATACCATTAATGCTAAGCAGCCGGTCGCCGCTGCCCAGACCACTCCTGGTTGCTATCAGCCGAGGAGCTTCCAGTGACTTCACTTCCACTCCCCGGGGCGTCTGAGTCCAATTGACACCGTCGGAAGGCTCCCTCCATTGCATCCGGTCCAGTAAATTGAGTAACCCGACGTAAATGGACAACGCAGATAGGATCAGGACCAAAACTGTCGTGGAGCGCCTGAAAAAAGCCATCAAATTTCCCTACTTAGTGCCTCGCCACAAACGTCGCCGTACTTACGAAACGAGGCACTTACCCTGATCGACAAAAAATCCAGTAGAATATGACGCAAATTCGGTGCCAGCACCCGGAAATTCAAACCCAACTCCCTGTAAATGCTCCATTAACGGCGGATAGGTGCAAGGGACAGAAAACAGGGACTTGAGTAGCCCCTTCCCCTGATCCAATTTTTCCAATCATGATCCAAAAATTTGAACTATAAGGAGCGAAGAACTAGCCTGAAGTCGGTTCGAGGATCTTCCCTAGTGTTAACTAGAATCGGAGGGCGACTCCCCCGCGGACGGTCCTTGGACTTCGAACCAGGACAACATCCCCCATCGCGGTTTGCATCTTGCCCAGATCTTCATTGGTGAGGTTGCGGATGTCGAATAGAGCTTCGATCTTATACTGGTAGACCGAGAGAAAATCCAGTCCAACGAAGCTCAACCATCCTGCGGGTACCGGTATCATCTGACGCACGAAAAGGTTGATTCCCTCGTTCCCGGTCTCGTACGTGTCAGAGAATGGATCCAAGGTCGTGATGGGGTTACCGTTGGGAACAAATTTGACTAGCGCATTAAGATGAGTTCTGGAGGAGGGAATGTAGGCTTCAATCTCAGTGGAAACTGCATGATAGTTCTTGCGTGCCACCAGCGCGCGCGTGCTGGACTCTTCAAAAACCAAAGCCGCCGGTCCCTGCCAATTAACTCCAGCTCCGTTACCACGAATGTAAGACACCGAAGTATGTAGGTTGGGGCCAAGACGGCGACGCAATGTCAGTCGGTATCCGCTGTTATTTGCCTGTTCGTCGTCCAAATGTAGAGCTTGTACTTCGGGCTGATATTTGAAGACAGCCAGGAAAGGAGTGGCTCCCCCGAACAGCTGATTCTCATAGGCCGCAAACTCGATCCCGGTGTTTTGGTTGAGTTGCTGAGTGATGCTGGCCTGGTAGTGCCGTGAGGTTCCGATACTAAATTGATCGCCGACCCGCGAGAAGTAAACTGCATCGCTCAGGTTCACCACATCGCCATCGGGTAGGACCAAACTGCTGCGGTGGGTAATTCGTTTGGAAGCCATTAAAAGCTGAACTTTGGTGTGCCCAGTGGGAGAAAAAGAAAGCTCGGCATTCGGGTTGAGAAAGGTTCGACGAACATCTGTCCGCACCTGATCAAGTTCCAGACCCCACAGCAAAGAGAGTGCACTTCCTAAAAGCAGGCTTTCCTGGAAACCCAGACTTAGAATCTGAGTCGTTCCCAAAGCCCGTGTGTAGTCGAGGTTATCGCCTAGAGCAGTGGGATTGCTTAGAAGGGCCAAGCTTGGCTGATCAAAGCTCATTCGACCGTAACCGACAAACACCCGCATTGAATGGGAATCATTCAGGGGGTACTCAATGATATTCTTCAGGCGCCACAGTGAGTCTTCTCCTGAATTTAGCTGTCCAGCCATAATATATTTGTTGTTCCCCCAGGCCGACTCCACGAAAGCAAAATTGGTAGTTGTTCCACCTGCAGCATTGCCTGGGAAAACGAAGTAGTCCCCATCCAAGCCTGCATTGCTGTAGACTTCAAAAGCCGCCTCCTCAAAGAAAGGCGCCAAAGGACGGGTTTCAGAAGTCTCACTTGTGGCCTCAGGAAAATCGCGGAAGATGAGTCGTCGCTCCTCTGAGGTTCTCAGCAGTGTCTTGACACTAAGGTTTTCTCCCCCGGAAGAGTCCAGTTGAAACAATTGTTGAAGGATCAGGGTCACCACGGTGGTCTTACCCGGCCTTACTTGAATTACATTTTTTTGCGGGCTTAGATATTTTGAACTCTTGACCAGTATTTCGTAATTGCCCGTCTCAATATTATTGAGCTGGATTTCCCCTCCTGCATTGCTGCGTGTCAGAATCGGTAAGCTCTGTGCCGATGATTTCTGAAGGAGCGCAACCAGGATATTGGCCACCGGCTGTCCGGTCTGGTCCTGGAGTATCCCGGTGAAGTGCCCGAAGGAAGAAGCAAGAACCTGGGGAGAGATGAGAACTAGGCAAAGAGAGCACAATAGGAGAGAAGAGCGTCGAATTTCAAAAAACATACTGTGTTTGGCCCATCCTGAACTTCTCTGAAAAAATGATTGCTCTATTCTAGACTTGTCAGATGACCATATTCAAGAAAATAGTTCAATAAAAAGTTGAAAGTTGAACAATCGGACAGGATCTATAATTCCCGGCCCACATACCATCGACCCCTAATAACACACTTCATAAGGAGAGTCCAGTAGTCAGAAGGGTCAATCGTGTCTCTCATTAGAAAATCGTAAGAGGTTTACCATCTACTTCGTTGGGGATCTCCACTTCGAAAATACGGTAAAGAGTTGGGGCAATGTCAAGGATGCTCGGCTCTGATGCTTGGATTTTACGATTGGATACAAAGACACCAGAGGTGTCACCTATGATCTCCAGTTTGATCTTTCTAAACCTCTGCGTTATTTTTTGGTCAGAACGCCATTAGACTTATGATGTTTTACGGGAAGCTCGTCAGCATCTTAGCCGCCCTTTTTATTCATGAGTGTTCTTCATCCTGAAGATCCTCTTCTAAGCAGTTCTCAAAACTCCTTTATTTAGTGTCACACAGTTAGTGTATCATTTGTGAATCTGATCGCTGGAATTATGAGCTTCCTCCGATTTCCGCATTTTTTCTCATTTTTGGTGACGGCCATCACTGTAGGGATTGTTAAGACCTGAATAGGATGCTCACCATGTTAAATCCGCTTCAGCTTTTCTTCCACGGACCCGGCTACCTTGAAAAGAGGGCGGGCACTAAAGAGGCTATGATAAACATCTTTCGTCCGTTATTCGGAGTTAAGTCAATAGTCATTAAAGTTTGCGAAAGTAATAATTACGGTCGCAATTCTCATCTGAGTTCTACGAGGGGAGGGGTGAGTGAGGGCAAAGAATCCATTTTTTTGGATCAAAATTTAATAATGTGGGGACGTTCTCGCCATGGCAACCCTTTCCATGGAGAACTATTTGAGTGCTAATCGATTGGAAAAATTGTACTTAGTTCAAATACTGGGTAGAGTTGGAACATATTTTGCCTTGAGTCAACTCGGTTTGGCGTCTGCGAGGTGCAAATACGTAAGAATTCGCTAGATAGATTGTGGAAAGGAGTTACACTTACGCAGAATCTTTCAATCCTCGGTTAGGAATTGCAGGTGTGTACGCAGACTGGGGTTGGGAAGTTTTCTTCTGCCGGGCCAATATGCCCGGAAGGGTTATTTCGAGTGTCAACTCAGCTTAGGGAGGTGATGATGACACAGCACCTAACAAAGCCAAGAATTCTTCTCCCTTTTTGTCTTTCCATCCTTGGATTGTGCCTGGTGGCAAACACTCACGCACAGTTGGGTACGGGGAATATTACAGGAACGGTCAAAGATGCCACTGGGGCGGTTCTACCCGGCGTCGAGATCACCGTCCGGAATGAGGCGACAAATGTGACCCGGACGGGGGCCGTGTCTTTAACCGCCCATAGTGAAGCCATTATGTTGGCAATGCGCAGGAGTCATTGCTACGATTCTCGTTTATACCATTGCTCTTATGGTCTTAGTCTTAAAAGACAGTAAACTTCCTTATAACAGTAAACTTCTTAATTAGACATTAAACTTTTTTAAGGAGAAAGCTATATGAGTTGTATGAATTGTGCCAAGAAGTTAGGGCCTAGGGTAAGCCCACTAACGTTTTTTGTCTTACTGGGTACCGTCGCTTTCCTTGTGTGTTTTGCTCACGCTCAGACGACTACTGGTGCAATTCGCGGTATTGTGAGGGACGCTACGGGTGCTGTAATTCCAGGTGTCGAGGTCACGGCGACAGAGGTCAACACGGGGATGTCAAGAAGCACCGTGAGCGGCGACTCTGGTTTTTATGAGATCCTTCAGCTTGTGCCTGGGACCTATGACGTGAAGGCAGAGCTGCCAGGTTTTCGGACCTTTGTAGCCAGGCGAGTCACGCTTCAGATTCGCGAAGCTGTTCGGGTGGACATCAACCTGGAACTTGGAGAAATCACTGAAACCGTAATAGTAGAAGGTGCCACAAGTACAGTCGACACACAAAAAGCAGAAGTTGGGAAGGTTGTCGCCAACCGAGACATCATAGACCTCCCACTGGACATACCCCGAAGCGCTCTTGCACTGGCTCTCACTCAACCTGGCGTCATGCCTCCCGAGCCGGGCTCGGTCAGTAGCAGCAACTTCTCGGTGAACGGGCAGCGCGGCCAGAACAACAATTTCTTGCTGGAGGGCGGCAACAACAACGATCTGGCGGCCAATTTCCCCACCTCCAACCCGCACGTAGAAGCGCTTCAGGAGTTTAAGGTTCAGGCTTCCAGCCACGACGCCGAATTTGGGCGCAACAGTGGTGCCCAAATCAATGTTGTCATTAAATCGGGAACCAATGAAATTCACGGCAACGTTTATGAATTTCATCGCAATAACGTGCTGGACGCGCGCAGCTTTTTTCTCGCTGAGCGCGAGAAGTTGATTCGCAATCAATTCGGTTTCACGCTGGGCGGACCGGTGATCAAGGACAAGTTCTTCCTTTTCGGCTCGTACGAAGGATACCGCCATCGAGCTGACCAGGCCATTACCGACCCTTTTGTGCCCTCCCAGGCGGTTCGAAATGGCAATGTGGCCGGACTGTTAAGTGGTCTCGGTGCTGCTGTTCTGGACCCAGACGGAGATGGCATGATCGAGGTTCATCCCATTGCCAAAACGCTTCTTGATCGCTTTGTCCCCCTTCCCACAGGGGCCGTCGATACCAGCACAGGTCTGGGCCAGCTAAAGGCGGCGGCGGGCGAGTTTGACGACAGTGATCAATTCATCATCAAAGGCAACTATGAGCTGAGGGATAACAACAGCCTGGCGGTAACGTATCTTTTTGATGACGGCGAGGATTTCGACGCCTCTGCTTTTGGAAATCCATCCAACACTGTCCCCGGTTTTGGAGACTTTGGAGGTTCCAGGACTCAAAATGCCATCATCAACGATGTTCACACCTTCGCTCCCAATTTGATTAATAACTTCCGCTTCGCCTACAATCGTCTCTCTCTCTTTTCCGTGATCCCAGAGAACACGATAGCGCCTTCCGAGCTGGGATTTGACGGCATCCTCCCCAACAACGCAGCTTTCCAATCGACTCCCAACATCCGAGTCGACGGTGCTTTTTCTCTAGGTGGTTCGATTCAGGGCCCTCAAGGCCGCGGAGATGACACCTTCGATCTTGGCGATACCTTGACCTGGGTGAAAGGGGACCACAGCCTGAAATTCGGATTCAATTGGACTCACTTTAACCAGGATCAGATCTTTAACTTTACCAACAGTGGCGTTCACGTTTTCGCACCCGTGTTAGGGCAGGGCACGGCATTGGTTGACTTTCTGGCCGGCTTCTCCGTCTTCTATTTGCAGTCGGCTTTGCCTGATTTGCACTTCCGGCAGAACACACTTTCCTGGTTTGGCAATGATAACTGGAGACTGACGAATCGGCTCAGCATGAACCTGGGGCTTCGTTATGAAGTCTTCTTTCCGACTTTTGACACCCAAGATAAAATCGCCACAGTCGATTTCATTGGAAATGGCCAGATTGGAACCACCCAGTCGACGCGCTTTCCAAACGCTCCGCCGGGACTTCTGTTTCCCCGAGACGCCGGTATTGCCCGATCGACCACTCAAACAGACAAAGTCAATTTAGCTCCCCGAATCGGATTGGCGTATGATCTCACAGGCAATGGCACGATGGCGCTGCGAGCTGGCTATGGCATTTACTACAACGTGATCCAGACCGAATTGCAGTTGCAGTTTCTAAGCGCCCAACCATTCGGCATATTTGCTAGCGTCGGGCCTCTGGCGGGAGGCGCCCTTCCCTTCGCGGGCGGTCTTTTCGGCGGGCTCATCGGAGGACCTCAGCACTTCGGAGCTCCATTCGACGGTCAGACCAGCCCCTTTCCGTTCAGCTCTCCAGCGGCGGATTTCTTTCTCCCCATCGACTTTTCGTTGATCAGCAACCGTCTGAAGATCCCTTACTCTCACCAGTACAGCCTGTCGTATCAGTGGGAGTTTCTCAAAGATTATGTGCTGGAGGTGGCCTATGTGGGCTCGACCGGGATCAATCTCCTCTACCGGAACTTCGTCAATTTCATTCCTTTTCAGAGAAATCCCGATAATTCGATTGAGGTTCTCGGAGACGGGCCACCCAATGAGAGCTTTGGCCCTAACCTGCTTACACAGGAGTCGAGAGCCAACTCCAATTACAATTCCTTTCAAGCTTCCCTCAATAAGCGCTTTGGCAATGGCCTCGGCTTGCTGGCTGCTTATACCTACTCACATTCCTTGGACAATGCATCCGGGTTAAGGGACGATGACATTCACGATCCACTGCGCCCCGACTTGAAAAAGGCCAATTCTAACTTCGACATTACTCAGCGATTTGTTTTCTCCTTCCAGTACGAGCTGCCCTTTGGACCCGGCAAATGGCTCGGAGCCGGTTCGAGCGGCCTACTGGCTCGGTTGATTGAAGGATGGCAGATTGGGGGTATCTTTGCAGCAGATGACGGGTTTCCACTCACCTTTTTCGTCAGCGGATCCAATTCCACTACTGAAATCCTGGCCTTTGACGACTTGCCGACTCTGGTGGGTGATCCTATGGCGGGAATCAGCACCGGGAAAACTCAAGGCCGCGGTGTGGATGAGGAAACAACCTATTTCAATACGGACGCCTTCATTCGCTGCGACGATACCGACAAGGGTGGAATAGGTGGCCCCTGTTTTGGCAACCTCAGTCGAAACTTCCTGCGGGGACCCGGAGATGTCAACTTCGACTTTATCTTGCTCAAGCGGACCCACATCCCCCAAATCAACGAAGTGGCTAACGTGGAGTTTCGCTTCGAGGCCTTCAATCTTTTCAACAACCCGAATTTCGATGAGCCGGGGGCTGGCCTTGGGGGCGCCACCTTCGGAAAGATCACATCGATCAAGTCTCTTTTCGCACCTCGAATTCTCCAGTTCGCTCTTAAGTTCAACTTTTAAATCGTGTTAGCCCGCGCACAATACGCGCACGGGTTTCCCCTTTCAGGAGGTGGTCCCTTGGGATCACCTCCATGTTCTCTTTCTGGTAAAATCGCCTGGTGAGTTCAGCTGACCTCTTCCTCATGAGTCCTCGGGTGAAGAGCTCTATTTTTCTTCTGATCTTTGCCTTTTCAAGTGTAGCCTTCTCCCAAAAGGAAAAGGAGGAAAGAATACAGCAGCAGGAGGAAAAGCTAGACTATTTTCAGAAATGGCTCATTGAAGACGTGGTTTACATTATCACTCAGGCGGAGCGAGAGGTGTTTGAAGGCCTGACGACTCCGGAGGAAAAAGAGCGCTTCATCGAGCAATTCTGGAGACGCCGGGATCCGGACCCGAGTACCTCAATCAATGAGTTCAAAGAAGAACATTACCGCAGAATTTCCTACGCCAATGAGCGCTTTCATTCAGGGATTCCAGGATGGAAGACGGACCGGGGACGTATCTACATCCAGTACGGGCCTCCCGATGAAATCTCGGGAAAGCCGGCTGGCGGCATGTATGTGCGCCCCCCCTACGAGGGAGGCGGCACCACTTCTGTTTTTCCCTTTGAAGTCTGGCGTTACAAGTACCTTGAAGGGATCGGTCCGGATGTGGAAATGGAATTCGTAGATCCTCATCAAAGTGGCGAATTCCGTCTGGCCAGAGACCCGCTGGAAAAAGATGCGGCCCTTTATATCCCGAATTCCGGTCTGACGCTTTCCGAAGCGGCAGGGCTTACTGACAAGAGAGACCGCATCCTGGCCCGCAACCTCGCCAATCAAAAACTCTCTGCTGGCAATCCTTACTATGTGTATCGTGCCAAAGACCAGCCATTCGAGAGGCTCCTACTTCGAAGTCAACTGGACAAGCCGCCCCGCGTCAAATACACGGACCTGCAAACCATCGTCCAAACTCGAATCAGTTACGATAAGATTGCCTTTCAATCCAGACTTCATTACCTTCGTGTCAGCGGCGATGATGTCCTTGCACCCTTAACGATTCTGATTCCCAACCGGGAACTTGGCTTTGAAAAACTGCCGTCTGGCGTTTACCGAGCTTCGGTTCAGCTCTATGGGGAAGTGTGGGACGTGGCGAAGAACATGGTCTACAACTTTGAAGACGAACTCTCCGTCGATTTCACGGAGGATAAACTTGCGGCTGGACAGAAGAAGAACTCCATCTTTCAGCGATATGTACCGTTAAAACCGGGGCGATATGTTTTGAAGATGGTGATCAAAGATGTCTCCAGCGATAAAGTGAGTACCGCCGACCAGCTAATCGTGGTTCCTAGGTTCCCGGAGGATTCAATTTCTGCGAGTTCCATGATTCTGGCTGATGCGATCATTCCAGAGAACACTGTCACAGAGCCAGGAATGTTTACACTGGGAAACGTCAAGGTGATACCCAGTGTAGATTACGAGTTTGGACGGGACGATTACGTTTTTGTCTACTTTCAGCTCTATCAAGTGGGTGTGGATCAGCAAACCCTGCAGCCTAAGGTGCAGTTGAACCGGGTCCTGAGAGCCGGAAAACAAGTGGTATTACCTTTTTACCGAAATCCCAGGGTGCAAATTATCTCTGATGGTCGCGTTGTCGTCATCGATGCCATTCCGGTCAAGAGTTTGCCAGAAGGTCGTCATACATTGGAATATGAGATCGAAGATCTGGTCACAGGAAATAAATTCACCGTTTCCTCGGCAGAGTTCAAAGTTCACAAGAAGGGGCCGGGTCTTTAAAATTTAAATTTCGGGCCAAAACTTAAATTTTAAAGACCCGGCCCCTTTTCCAAGGATTTGCATGGAATATATTCTCTTCTACATGCTGGCGGTAGTCTCTATCGCGGCCTCCGTAATGGTAGTAGCCATGCGCCGGGCTGTTTACAGTGCCCTGTCTCTGATCGTCTGTTTTGGGGCCATTGCCGGGCTATTTTTTCAGCTCGGGGCATACCCCTTCCTGGTCTCAGTGCCGGGAACTACAGGATGAGAGTGGTCATTGAAGATCGTTTGAGCGAAGAACGCGTGATGGGGCAGGATCAATTCACCGTGCTGAACTGAGAATCGATCAATTCGTCAACCCATTTTTGTCCACTAGCTCAGAACTCTCCTAAGTATCAATTGCGATCTCCTGATTATCACTGACGATCATTAAGTGCCGGTATATACTGAGCTCCCATGACGGTTCGAGTGCGATTTGCTCCCAGTCCAACCGGTCATCTTCACGTGGGGAACGTGCGCACGGCACTGTACAATTGGCTTTTCGCACGCCAGAAGAAAGGCACCTTTATCCTGCGGGTGGAAGATACCGATCTGGCTCGTTCCGAGAGACGCTTTGAAGAGCAGTTGATGGAGGACTTGAGGTGGCTGAGCCTGGTCTGGACGGAAGGAGTTGATGTCGAAGGTGAGCATGGCCCTTATCGACAGACAGAGCGCTTTGATCTTTACCGAGAGTATGCTGAGCGGCTCTTGAATGAGGGAAAGGCCTACTATTGTTTTTGTTCTGCTCAGGAGCTGGAGCAAGAACGTCAAAGACAGCTCGCTGCGGGACAGCCGCTTCGGTACTCTGGGAAATGTCGAGTTGTCTCTCCCCAAGAGGCACGGCGGCGTGTGCAGGAGGGCGAAAAAGCCGTGCTGCGCATGAAAGTCCGCGAAGGGGTCGTAGCTTTTGAGGATATCGTATTTGGTTCCCTGCAGATCCAGTGCAGTGAGATTGGAGACTTCGTTCTTCTGAGGTCGGACGGATCGGCTCAGTACAACTTTGCCTGCGTAGTGGACGACGCTTTGATGGAGATTACCGCTGTGATCCGCGGGGAAGGTCACATCTCCAATACCTATCGGCAGCTTCTACTCTATGAGGCATTCGGCTTCAAGCCTCCTCACTTTGCTCACCTTTCCACTATCCTGGGAAAGGACGGGTCCAAACTGAGCAAACGCCACGGGGCAACCTCGATCGACGAATTTCGCCAACAGGGTTATCTTCCGGTAGCGCTTGTAAATTATCTGGCTCTTCTGGGATGGGCCCCCCGGAAAGAAGGCCGTGAGATTTTAACTTTGGAGCAGCTCATTGCTGAGTTTGATCTTTCTCGAGTTCATCGCAGCCCGGCGACCTTTGATTGGGAAAAATTAAATTGGGTGAATCGCAGCCATCTGAGGAAATTGGACCGATCTCATCTCACCGAACTGGTGAC
Organism: Acidobacteria bacterium AH-259-O06; assembly: GCA_027717865.1. Taxonomy (GTDB): domain Bacteria; phylum Acidobacteriota; class UBA6911; order RPQK01; family JADFOI01; genus JALLOL01. The sequence goes on from JALLOM010000004.1 coordinate 25,570, forward strand.
TCCCTATTTGCAAGGCCGCGCCTGGATCCCTTCTGAACCTTCTCCAGAGATCAAGCATTGGATAGGAGATGTTATCGAAGCCGTTTTCAAGTATTTAAACAAGCTGGAGGATGTTCTCAGAGACGCCGAACTCATTTTTGATTTTAGTCCCGCAAAGAACCTGTCAGAGACGCATGTTCAAGAAGTGCTCTCGGTAGAGGGGGCCGTGGAAGTCATTCGGGAGTTTCACACTCGAGTCCAGCAACGCCAGAGCTTGGATCTGGAGGCATACAAGGGGATTATTGCCGAGGTTAAGGAAGCCACGGGTCAGAAGGGTAAAAATCTGTTTCACCCCGTGCGTGTGGCGCTGACAGCTCAAAGCTCGGGGCCTGAACTAGACAAGCTTGTCTCCATTTTGGAGCAGGGTAGCCGGCTCGAATTGCCTGTGAAGATACTGGGAGTGAAGGAGAGAGTCCAGGCAGTAGTCGAGCATCTGTGAATGATTATTTACGGCATTAACCCAGTCACTGAAGCCCTCAGATCGAAGTCTCGGCCCCTTGAGCGCATTTGGATCAGGCGTGGAAAGGCAAATCCACGGCTGCAAAGGATCATCGAACTGGCGCGAAGTCGGGGCGTTCCTGTTCGCTTTGAGTCAGCCGAAGTGATCAACCAGAAGGCTTCAACGGCTCCTCACCAGGAAGTGATTGCCGAAATCTCACCAATCCACTATGCAGATTTGGAAGCAATTCTGCAAACCGAACCCAGATTGCTTCTGTTGGTGGATGGGGTGGAAGATCCTCACAATCTAGGCGCACTGCTGCGCACCGCCGAAGCAGTCGGGGTGGGAGGCGTATTGATTCCCGAACGACGCAGCTGCACAGTGACACCAGCTGTTGTGAAATCCAGCGCAGGAGCAGCGATGCATCTAAAGATCTCGCGCATCGGCAATGTGGTTCAAGCTTTGGAAAAGCTCAAAGAGCAAGGTTTTTGGGTAGTGGGTTTGGACATGCAGGGGGAAAATTGTGTCGATGAGATCGATGTAAGCCTGCCGCTGGCGGTGGTGGTGGGAGGAGAACATCGGGGGGTGCGGCGGCTGGTCCGCAAGCACTGTGATATTCTCGTGTCCCTGCCCATGAAGGGGCAGGTCTCCTCCCTGAATCTGTCAGTGGCCGCGGGGGTGCTGCTTTACCAGGTTGTGCTGAAAAAACAGCTGACAACTGACAGCTGACATCTCACAGTCAGCGTGTCAGATGTCAGTTGTCAGCTGAATCCGGCTCGATAACGATGTTCCGCCAGGCGTCAATGTGAGCTTTGAAATCGGCTGGGATGAGGGTGGTAGAGCTATACTCGAGAATCGTGGCTGGTCCCTGGATACGATTGCCGGGACGCAAGTTTTCGCGAAGATAGAAGCGAGTAGGAGTGAGGCGGCCATTGAAGGTCACTTGTTTTTCTTGCATCATCGCACCCGTGGGAAGCTTCTTTGATTCCAGCGGGAATTTGGGAATCGGAACTGTGGGATATTTCGCAGAACCACGAACTCTGATGTTGACGATTTCCACCGGCAGTTGGGGATTGCAGTAGCCATAGAACTGTTGATGCAGTCGATGGAAAGTCTCCAGAAAATCGTCATCAAAGGCGACGTTCAACTCATAGGATTGCCCCACGTAGCGTGCATCCAGTGTCCTTTCCAGGACAAGGTCCTTATTGGAGAAGCCTTCCTTCGCGAGCTGCCGCCGAAGTGGCTTATCTAAAGGCCTGAAGGCTTCCTTGAGGCGGCCTGACAAGTCCCGGTCTTGAGAGTGCATCATGACTGTGAGAGAGGCATCTTTCACTGCCTCGGCGCGAAGGATTCCCATAGCTGAAAGCATCCCTGGATTTGCCGGCACCAGAATGCGGGGGATAAGCAGTGCTCGCGCCAACTCGCAGGCATGAAGACCGCCTGCTCCTCCGAAACTCACCAGCGTGAAATCTCGGGTATCGTATCCTCTTTGCAGAGAAATCAACTGCAGGGCTGCTTCCATCTGGGTGTTGACAATCTTCACTATTCCTTCAGCAATCTCAGCGAGTTCCCAGGATCTACGGGTGAACTGCCTCAGTTTTACCGCCAATTCTTCTAGAGCAGGGTGGACTCTATGCGGGTAAAGTTTCAGTTCACCGCCGAGAAAATAGTCGGGTTCCATCCGTCCCAAAAAGAGGTTGGCATCGGTCACGGTCACATCCCGCCCTTTACCGTAACAGACGGGCCCGGGATCTGCTCCGGCGCTTTGAGGGCCGACGCGGAGAAGGCCACCCGGGTCGATCCTGGCAATGGACCCACCTCCAGACCCGACCGTATGGATTGCGATCATCTGGACCGGGATTGGTTGATGGTCAATGGTGGCCTCCTTGGTCGTGGAGATTCGATTGTCGCACAGACACACATCGGTGGAGGTTCCGCCCATATCGAAGGTAATAATCCTGTCATAGCCCGCCTGCTGTGCCAGTTCAAAGGCTCCCACTACGCCGCCCGCGGGACCTGAAAGAAGAGTGCGCAAAGGTTGTGAGCGAGCCGCTTCGGCCGGAATTGTTCCTCCGTTGGACTGCATGATAGTCAGTTTTCCCTTCTGCGCCAGAGGGTCGGAGCTCAGTGCGGAAAGATAATTTGACATGGTGGGAGTCAAATAGGCGTTAATGACGGTTGCCGAAGTACGTTCATATTCTCTGAACTCGGGAAGAACCTGGTGGGAGAGAGACAGCGGAAGTTGGGCGAACTCGAGGGCCTCGGCAATTCGCTTTTCCACCTCGGGGTTCAAGTAGCTATAAAGTAGCACTACCGCGATGGCCTCAGGGGCAAGCTGTTTGACCTTGTTTTGCAGCCAATCCAGGCTCTTCTTTTCCAGAGGGATCAGTGATTTGCCGTCCCAAACGGTGCGCTCTTTTATTCCAAGACGATACTTGGCCGGAACGAGAGCTTCAGGGCGGGAGGAAGAGAGTTTATAAAGCCCCGGACGGTTCTGTCGACCGATCTCCAGAATGTCTTCAAAGCCTTCGTTGGCCACCAATAGGGTTCTTGCCCCTTTTCTTTCAATGAGAGTGTTGGTGGCAACAGTCGATCCATGTTGGATCAGGTAGCCCCCCCGATTTTTAACGATTCGCGAGAGTCCTTGAAGCACTGCTTTTTCAGGGTGCTTCGGCGTGGAGGGAAGTTTGAACACACTAATTTTGCCGTCCTCCAAGACGACAAAGTCGGTGAAAGTCCCGCCAGTATCAACTCCAATTCGAAGCATATGATTTGCTCGGGCTGACAACTGACAGCTGACAACTGACCGTTGACAACTTCCACGTCATAGATAATCCGCCGAAAAGTGCTAAAATACACGACGCAACGGATGACTGGCAACTGAGATCACGGATCACGCGGAATTTTGACGGATTTTCACAGATATTTTGTCGACGGTCGATTGTCAGTTGTCAGCTGTGAGTTGTCAGCTCGATGAAACAGCGTCTTCTTCGAAAAATCTATTGGATTTCTGCCATCCTGGCGGTCGTCATTCTGGTCTTTCTCACCAGTGTCATTTTCTTGCATCCCTCTTCGGTAGGGAATCCGCGCTTCGTTTGGAACATTACTTTCTGGGCAGTGTTTTGGGCTCTCAATTTCATCCTTGTTTTGGTCCTCTCCTTCATCCTGGCTCGCAGTCTGATCAAGCTTTTCTTCGAATATCAGGCAGATCGTCCGGGTAGCCGCATTAAGAGTAAGCTGGTCACCACGCTGATTATTTTTTCTTTGTTTCCGGCTCTCATCATGGCCTTCCTGGCCTTCGGTCTGATCAACCAGAATCTCCGCCAGTGGTTCAGCTCCCCTTCTGAACAACTTTTAGAGTCCTCGCAGGTGATTGCCCGCAGTTACTACGAACGAAACCGGCTCTTGCAGCTTGCCACGGCGCAGTTATTAGCGCGGCGGGTGAAGGCAGGGAAGTTGGAAACAGCAGGCCACTTTGAGGATCTGCGTGCAGAATATGGTTTTGATGGAGTGTTACTGTTCGATGGCCAAGGTCAAATTGTCTTTCAGGCAGGCAAGTGGCCTGGGGATCAGCCACTTGAGTCTGCTGTTGAACAGGTGTTGAGGGGGGAGAAATATTACACTCTGGAACGCCGGATTCGTTTGGGAGATAGCGAATCTATAGTGGATCACGGCATTGTTGGCGTCCCCATTCACGATACCTCCAGTTCGGTGCGGGGAGCACTGTTTGCCGAGTTTGTGATCCCTGACAGCGTAGCTTTTCATGCGATCCAAGTCGACGAAGCTTCAAACCAATACGAGGCCATTAAGGAAGGAGTTAACCAGCTTGAACTCAATTACTTTTCGGTATTGGGTCTGACCACTCTGGCAGTGGTGTTTGGCTTTGTCTGGCTTGGGACTTATATCGCCAAAAAGATTACGGTTCCGCTAGAGGCTTTGGCGGAAGGTTCTCGCGAATTGGCTGAAGGCAATCTCGATCACCGTGTCGATGTCACCGCAGTGGACGAGCTGGGAATTCTAGTCGATTCCTTTAATCGAATGGCGGAGGAAATCAAACAAAGCAGACAGAAGCTGGAAAAAGCCAATGCTGAAATGAGGGAGACGAACGTCCAACTGGATGAGCGCCGGCGCTACATTGAGACTATCCTTCACAATATTGCCACCGGTGTCATTAGTATTGATGAGTCAGATGTCATTCGTGCGGTCAACGAGGCGGCACTCAAGGTGCTGCAGGTGAATCGGGAAAACATCCTAAACCGTTCTATCCGTGAGGTTGCTGACGCAGATCTCTACAGAGAATTTCTGAACATGAAGAAACGGGCCCGTCTTTATGGCACCTACCGCAAAGAGGTGACCTTCAGGCGGGGAGAGCAGGAGCTGCGTGTTGCAGCCACAATTACCTCCAATCCTCTTCCCTTTCAGCAAGAAGTCGAATACCTGATTGTGTTGGATGATTTGACAGAGCTGATCAAGGCGGAGAAATTCGCAGCCTGGCAGGAGGTGGCACAGCGCTTGGCCCATGAGATCAAAAATCCCCTTACTCCCATTCAGCTGTCGGCGGAGAGAGTGGAAAAGCGTTTCAAGAAAGTTGCAGCCGCCCGCTCTTCTAAAGAAATCCGCGAGTTTCAGAAGCTCCTGGGTGAAGCCATGCGAATCATTGTGGCAGAAGCGGAGATGCTCAAAACGTTGGTGGAGGAGTTTTCACGATTTGCCCGGCTGCCGATTTGTAAGCCTGTGGAGCTGCAACTCCATCGGTTGATTGAGCAAACACTCACACTGTATGACGGGGACCTGGAGAAGGTACAAATCAAAAAGGTCTTCGATCCCAAAATCGAGAAGGTTAAAATGGATCCTGAGCAGATGCAGCGCGTTTTTATTAATTTGATTGACAATTCTCTGGATGCGTTAGCGGAATCCGAAGCGGATCGATACATCCTCATCCTGACACAATTTAACAAGGGGCATGAATCGGTAACCATTGAATTCCAAGACAATGGGATCGGAATTTCGCCGCAGGATTATGAGCATCTTTTCCTGCCATACTTTTCCACCAAAAAGAAAGGCACCGGTTTGGGATTGGCCATCGTTCGTCAGATTGTCTCCGAGCACAACGGGTTTGTTCGGGCCGAACCCAATTACCCCACTGGAACACGGTTTATCGTGGAACTGCCCGTGAGCTAAGAGACTCCGTGACTGCCAAGCTCCTCGTTGTTGACGACGAAGAAAACGTTCGAATCTCCCTTCAGGGGATTCTCCAGGACGAAGGATACACAGTGGATTCTGTCTACTCGGGAGAGACCTGTCTAGAGGAACTGGAGAGAAAAAAATACGATGTTGTTTTTCTCGATGTCTGGCTGCCGGGAAAGGACGGAATCGAGGTACTCAAAGAGCTCAGGAGCAGACGCCCCGGACAATACGTCATCATGATTTCCGGCCACGGAACCGTAGAAACAGCGGTGCAAGCGACTAAACTAGGGGCCTTCGACTTTATAGAAAAACCCCTTTCCTTAGAAAAAGTGGTTCTGGTCCTAGAGCACGCCCTCAGGCAGAAACGCTTGGAAGAGGAGAATCGGACTCTAAAAGACTTTATTCGTCAAGAAACGGTGATGATCGGAAGTTCCGTCCCTATGAAGGCGCTGCGCCAACAGACTGAATATGCGGCACCAACGGAAGGAAGGATTCTAATCTACGGAGAAAATGGGACAGGAAAAGAACTGGTGGCCAAACTGCTCCACCTGAACAGTCGTCGCAAAGACCAACCCTTTATTGAAGTGAACTGCGCCGCTATCCCGGATGATCTCATCGAGAGTGAATTGTTTGGAAGTGTGAAGGGGGCCTATACGGGGGCCACAGAGAGTAGGAAGGGTAAGTTCGAGTTGGCCGATCAAGGGACTCTGTTCTTGGACGAAGTTGGAGACATGAGTCTGAAGACTCAAGCCAAGGTGCTGAGGGTCCTGGAAGAACAGCGATTCTACCCGGTCGGAAGTAACGAGGCCATTGAGGTGGATGTGCGCGTAATCGCAGCCACTAACAAGGATCTCGAGCAGGAGATCGAAAAGGGGAATTTTCGACAGGACCTTTTTTTCCGTCTGAATGTGATCCCTTTTGAGGTACCCCCCCTGCGGGATAGAAAGGAGGACATTCCCGAACTGGTGGACTATTTTATGGAGGATTTCTGCCAGCGGTATGGAAAACGCAAAAAACGGATCCAAACCGAGGCCATGAGCAAACTGCAGTGTTACCAGTGGCCTGGTAACGTTCGAGAGCTCAAGAACACAATAGAGCGTCTAGCCATTATGGTTCCAGGCCAGGAGGTCACCCTTTTTGATCTTCCTTCCTCGATTCTCAAACAATCCCAGGGAGCCAGGGAGAGGAATCTCCAGAAGTGGCAGGGAGCTCGCGAGGAATTCGAACGCCAGTTTATCTTGGAGAAGCTGGTCGAGAACGAGGGCAACGTTTCGCGCACCGCTGCTGCCATCGGGATGGAACGAACTCATCTGCACCGCAAGCTGAAAGCCTACAATATCAAATTGAAGTAGTTCATCTGACAGCTGTCAGCTGTCAGTGATATGGATGTTCAGTGCCGCCAATGCACAAGTATATCGAGTCTTTCCTGGACTATCTCCGATTCCAAAAGAACTACTCTTCCCATACTCTGAAGAGTTACCAGCGCGACCTTCTTGAGTTCAACGGCTACCTTGCACGTGGCGAGAGGGAGAACAGCATTGATCCTGGAGAAATCGATCATATCAGCATTCGCGATTTCCTGACTCACCTGTACCAAAAGGGTAACGGCAAGAGTTCGATCGCTCGTAAGTTGGCAGCCATACGTTCATTTTTCCGCTATTTGTACAATGAGGGGAAAGTCCTATCCAATCCCGCCAAGCTTGTTCGAACGCCGCGCTTACCGGACAGAAAGCCTCGTTTTCTTTCCGTTCGGGAGATGGAGACGATCCTGCAGTTGCCTGATAATCGCACTGAGCGAGGGGTGAGAGATCGGGCGATTCTCGAGTTGTTGTATGCGAGTGGCCTTCGCATTGGCGAATTGGTGCGAATGAATCTCGAAGATCTCTCACTCGAAGAGCGACTCATCAAGGTTTACGGGAAAGGCAAGAAGGAACGATTGGTCCCATTCGGAGAAAAAGCCAAGGAAGCCCTGCAGCGCTATCTGCCCACACGGGCGGCTTTACTGCGTCGGCAAAGGACGACTCGCGAGCCGAACGCGCTTTTTTTAAATCTTCGCGGTTTCCGGATTTCGGCTCGATCTATCCAGCGGAACTTGGAAGAATACATTAGAAAAAGCGCCTTGCTTTTGGACGTTCATCCTCACCTTTTCCGTCACTCCTTTGCGACTCATCTGCTCAATAACGGAGCTGATCTTCGTAGCATCCAGGAATTGCTCGGGCACGAGAATCTGTCTACCA
>JALLOM010000040.1 GCA_027717865.1 Acidobacteria bacterium AH-259-O06
TGAACCAGAATCCGGTGAGCTGGCGAGAAAGTACTTTCGACGAACGGGCGAGCCTGATGCGGCAGGCGGCTCAGTATCTGCCGATGCCTGCCAAGTCTCGTCCTGCCCTGTGAGCAAGCTGCCGCACTTTCGCCATCACCACATCCTGGACTGTGGGAGCGAAGAACCCGATGCTGCCGTGTATCAATCCACGTGTTTCGTAACCGCCTTCACTCAACACCTGGGCAGATGGCAGATAGCCAAAGACGTCGTTGCAGTAAGCAGCGATCCAAAGTTGTCTTGGTCCAAGCACCTTTTCCAGAAGCCTCACATAATCCACCACAACCTCGCCCGAAAGCCCGATCAAAGTCAGGTCGTGGCCAAACTGCCATACAGCAATCGGGGCGCTGTAGTGGGCGGGCAGCTTTTCTCCGCGATCCATCATTCCCATCATTTTGCCGCCTACCCAGGCCCGCCAACCTCGCCCTCCTGCCAGTTTTTCTATTTCTTGGCGTGAAGGGGCGTCCTGGAGCGGCAGATTCACACGATCGAACTCCACACGCAGCGGACCACCTACAAGCTTGAGTTTTTCCTCCAACACCCGCAGAACTTCTTTTCCGAGGTCGCGCCCGTGCTGGCGTGCGAATTGCGCCGTTCCCCGTGGATAGGGGTTCGCGTCTGCGGCACAACCCAGCATAAACATCGCCTGGACGGAGGGCAGTTTTGCCTGAATGTATTTCTGGGCGAATCCAGCGTAGTCACCACTGATTTTGTAGTGCTTGCCGGTCAGCGTGGTGTTGTGACAGGCTGCGCCGAAAAGCACCGCTCGAAGCTTTCCATTGGGAGTTGCCACGCGCAAAACGGGAACGGTCCGATCCACCGGCCCGCGAGGATTCACACCGAGGATCACCCCCCTTTCAGTGTATTCACGGCGATTCATGACGAACTTGGCCACTCCTGTCCCCCAGGATAGCTGTGCCAGGTCAAGGCGCGAGAGAGCGAGCTCAACCGCATGGACTACCTGGTCTTGCAGCCGTCGAGTATACGCCACCAACTTCTTGGCTTCCTGCTCCGACATCTTGCTGCTCGGACGAGGAGTCACGGTAAGATCCGGGCCCGTATGAGTGTGAGAGGAGTTCAGGAGGATCTGAGCCCGATTCAGACCCGTTTTCGCCATAATCCGCTCACACATTGGCTCGGCGAACTCCGCGCGAAAACCAATGAGGTCGCTGGTGACTAGAACGCCACGATGGCCTTCACTGTCCTCCAGCGCCAATACCTTGGCATAGAGATCAGTAATCTTACCCTCCGAGGGTTTGTCTCTGGAAGCGTAACCGGCCATGAAAACCGGCATCTCGGGGGTGATTTTCACTTGGGCCAGTCCAGCCTTCCATTCTGGCTCGGCTAACAGTGCCACGGAGTGGAACATTAAGGCCAACAGCACAGTGATGCCTAATGGAAATATTTTGGCAAATTCGCGTTTTAGCCCATTCATATTCGTTCCCCAGTATAGTATGTTCCGCGAATGACTCATCGATCTTTTTTGTGGATATTTTTTCTTCGGCGCCATGAAAGGAGGTATTCATGCTTTGTTTATCCGAAGTTTGGGCGAAGGCCGATACTGCCGATTTTTCTGGGCTTGGTTTTTCTTGTGGCATCAAGCCGGCAAAGTCTCGATGCTCAGCAGCTCATCACGCCCGAAGGGGTCAGAATCCTGCACAATAAAAGTTTTGACGACAGCGACCAGGCGCGCCAGGAAATCCTGGAACTTTACAAGGACTTACGCGTGACGGACGTCTGCGACGGCATGGATTTGATCGGCCTCCAGGATATTGGATTGATGGATAACGATATTCGGCCTCTGTGGCGTGATGTGGACAATTTTACCCATCGTGTGGTTGGGTTTGCGCTGACCGTTCGGTATGTGCCCAGCGACGTTAGAGTGGGACAAGACTCCTTTCCGGACCTGGAGGGTTTTAAAAGATTCAAAAGTGAGCAGTACGGACGCGCCCCGGACCGCTGGACAGCGGCAGTGGGGAAGGGGGATGTAATAGTTATGGACGCCGGGGGCGTCTTCGAAACAGGTTTTATCGGTTCCAATAACAGCCTTGCTTGGGTTGAAAAAGGGGTCGTCGGCGTCATCACAAATGCCGGTGCCCGGGATACCGATGAAATTGTGAAGCTTAAGAGACCTCCGGTTTACTGTAGAAATGGTCACAGCACGCGAGGAGTTCGACCAGGAAGACTGATCGCGGAATCTTATAATTTTCCCGTTAATTGTGCTGGAGTTCTTGTTTATCCGGGAGATGTGGTTGTGGCCGATGGTGACGGTGTTATCGTGGTCCCAAGAGAGCATGCCCTGGAAGTGGGCAGGCTTGCTCGAGAGATCCACATAGCAGATGAAAAAAGTCGGGCCCAAAGATACAAAAGACTCGGTATTCCTCTTGATGAAACCGTCAGAGATCAATAATCTTTTCGTTTATGAACTTAAAACTGCGAGACCAATGACATCTCGATCACAGCCGTGTTGTACTGGACCGCTCCGTGCTTTTGTGCTTTCGTGCTTTCGTGGCCGCCCACCGCAGGAAGACATGAAAGCACGACAGCACGAAGGCACTCAAACTCGATGGAGCCTGACCATCGGTTTCGGAGTGAAATACGTAGAAAGGAGAGTCTTGAATGGTTACTAATGATTCGACGTCTCAAAAACAATATCTCAGTTCCGACAAAGCCTCGGAGGGTAAGGGCTCCAGTCGCCGCGATTTCTTACAGCGGGCGGCAGGGTTGGCGAGTGGCGCGGCCCTGGCTCATTCGGCCGCCGGTCATTTTGCCGCCGCTGAATCGGCGCTTGCTTCCTCCCAGACCCCCTCCGGGCTGTTGCCAACCATCAAGCTGGGGCCCCATGTCGTCACGCGGTTAATCATCGGCGGCAATCCTATTTACGGATACTCCCATTTCAATCGGCTGCTCAGCCGGCATCAGATCGCCTGGCATACGCCCCAGAGGGTGATCGAATTATTGAAGCGCTGCGAAGAGGCCGGCATCAACACGTGGCAGAACAGCTACGCCCCGAGAACCATCCGGGACTTGGACCGCTACCGGGCGGAGGGCGGGACAATGCAGTGGCTGTGTCTGGGCAAACCAGACTGGGACCGAAGGCCGGAACTGGTCAACGAAGCCGCCAAACGCCACCCCATCGGCATCGCCCCGCACGGCTCGCTGGCCGACCGGCTGCATCGACAAAACAAGCTTGAGGTCCTGACTGACCTGCTCAAGCGTATCCGCGACCAGGGCGTGCTGGTGGGTCTTTCCGCCCACAATCCGGCATTGGTCGCCTTGTCGGAAGAGAAAGACTGGCCCGTGGATTACTACATGTGCTGTCTGTATTATCGGACGCGGTCAAAGGAAGAGCTTAAGAAACTGCTCTGCGGTGACTTACCGCTTGGCGAGATCTATCTGCCCACTGACCCTCCGCGGATGTTCGCGGTGATCCGGGCCACCAAAAAGCCTTGCCTGGCTTACAAGGTCTTGGCCGCAGGGCGGCGCATTCGAAACTCGGCCGAGATTCGCCAGTGCTTCGAGACCGCCTTTAGCAATATCAAACCAACCGACGCCGTGATCGTGGGCATGTATCAGCAATTCAATGACCAGGTGGGCGAGAACGCCGCCATCGTGCAGGAGATTTGCACATGAACATATTGCGCAATTTTTACCTATGCCTACTGCTCATGGCCAACATGAGAAGATTCATGATGCCGGTTTACACTGCCTGGAAAATGCTGACCACCTGCCCAGCTACCGGCTGACCAGCGGGCCGGCTCACCAAATGAATTTTGTAACGCCATTTTCATCGATTTGAGGTGCCGCGCTTCGGCCTGGGCAACTCATTTGGAAACTGGCGGATTATATCCATCGCAGTCGGAAGCACCAACTTGATGCCGGGTCATTCGGGAGAAATCACCTTCTAAAGTGTCTTTTCAACTCTGATGAGTAAGTTCGACCCACCCTATTTTTGTTCGAACTCAGCCATTCGGAGAACAGTGTTTCTCCGTTGGGCGATTGTTCCGAATAGAGTAAATTATTCATAAGCCCTTTCAACTCGTCCTTTGTCAATACGACATCTCCTACAACCAACCCAATCAAGTGGCCCAAGAGAAGACCCAAAGTGGGCGGAAGATGGACAAATTTCACATTTTGCTCAATTTTTGAGGCAATGAGTCGAAGAAGTTCCTCAAACGTAAATGTCTCCGGTCCTACCGCATCGATTATGCGAGAATCTGTGTCGTCGGCACTGGCCACGGCAATGGAGGCAAGATCCTCTACATAAACGGGTTGGACCAAGTACTGTCCTGATCCGAATATCGGAAATACCGGGAATTTTCTCATCATCCAAGCAATATTGTTGATAAGAATGTCCTCTTTGCCAAAAACCACTGTCGGCCTGACGATGGTATGAGGCAAACCACAGGTGACCAAAGCCTTCTCGACTTCCGCTTTGCCTTTGAAGTAAGGCAGAGAGGAATTTTCCGATGCGTGTGTCACGCTGATATGAACCACCTTTTTGATCCCGGCCTGTGCGGCGCAGCGAAACAGCGTTATGGAGTTTTCGACTGCCTGCCTAAAGGTAACACCTCCGTATTCGAACCGAATCCAGTAGGTGTTATAAAATGTATGAGCTCCTCGAAGGTTTTCCACCAATAGGTCTGGCTTGTCAAAGTTGTATGGATAGGCAGTTACAACTTCGCCAAAAGGGTTTTCCTTATTGGGGTGTGTTGTGATTGTTTTTATTCGCCTGCCTTCGCCCAGTAAACGACGCGTGATGTATTTGCCGATATAACCAAACGAACCCGTAACTACATCTGTATCAGGTAACAATCGTCAACGCTCCTCTATCCATTTGTTTACAGCCTAACGACAGAATTTAGGCCGGCGCTAACACTAAGTCGTCGCCCGCCTCAGGCGGGACTCGACGCCGTTGCGCTGGCCACAAACGTTACCGTATTTACGAAGCGAGGCACTAAGGGACAACCGCGGCAGCGCAGGCTGCTTGTCTAAAACTCGTGATCGTCTAAATAATAGGGAAAACGTTTGTCTGTCGTAAATAGTAGAGGGTTGCTCGCAATCCTTCTTATCCGAATGTGGGAAACACAAAGCTTTCTGGGAGAGGCGAGCAGAGGAGTGTCGCAGTTTTATGCGGAAGGCGACAGGCTAGACGCCTGTTATATAACAGCCCCGGTTTAGGGGGCTACCTAGAATTTGGGGTGACTGGTGTCAAGAGGTTCACTGATCCGGGCCAAAAGCAATACTGGGTTGACAGGAAAGGGGTTTGCTGGTATTTTTAGTCTCAGCTAAATTTTAATTTAAGGAATACGAAAACAGCTTCTTTTTAGAAGGACCGAGTTTTGCAGAGAGTCAGGAGAGTACAAAATGAGAAAAGCCCTTTTGCTGGTAATCTTTTGCAGTTTGTTGACAAGTTCAGTGTCGGCAGTACCTTATTTCGCAAGAAAATTTCGTACACCCTGTCAAACTTGTCACACCTTCCCTCCTCATCTGAATCAGTTTGGGCTCGACTTTGTAGCTCGGGGGTACAGGATGGAAGTCCTCCCGGCACACAAAACGGTGCCGTTCGCAGTGTGGGCAACCCAGAAATTGGAATTCAGCGACAGAAACGACTTTACTAAGTCCTTTCCCAATCGGATTGAAATTATCTCCGGTGGCGAAATCACGGACCGAATCTCCTATTTTGTTGAATGGAGGGCGCTCAGTTACCAGACTACCTCTCCGGATGGTCGGCTAAAAGATCGTAGCGGTCGCTTCGAAGATCTCTTCTTGATTTTCCAGCTGACCGATCGATTATCGCTTACAGCTGGCCAGTTCCGGATGTTGAGCCAATGGGACGCCTCACGCAAGCTGAGTCTTTCGACTCCGGTCGCGTTTTCGGCATCAATAGGGGGAGAGCCGGCCTTGAGCTCCCGCCTTTCATCCCTTAGATCTTTTTCCCTCCAGGGGCGAGCTCCCGCCTTACGCCTGAGTGTAGGGAATCGGTCTCGTAGCGCCCCGGCCGACGGGTGGTACCATGAGTTTACAGTACCATTCAGCGGAGAACTTTCCGCTCCCCTTACCGATGAAGCCCGCGACAATGCCAGTTTCGAGCTGGAAGGCCGGGCCAAAGGGCTCTTCTATGAATCCTACTATCGAAGTGGACTGAATGCCTGGGGAGGCGGTGTTTTCGTTGGGGACGACCGCTGGATGGCAAACCTAGTTGGGCAAAAGGAGTTTCGCCAAAATCACCTATATGGTTCCATTGGCACGGCGCGTTTTCGAAACGATCTGCAAGACCTTCGGCTCAGCCTCGGTCACTACTGGATTCCACGACCGTGGTTCGCTCTTGGGTCACGATTCGACCATCGGTCCGCCGACGGCAGAGGTCCTGCCTTTGTCCCGCACGTCAATTTCCACTTCCCCGGCGAGAGATACACGTTGCTGTTCGTTGTTGAGCCTTTCCTTCAGAAGAGAAATAACGGTATAGCCACGGAATTGAGTTTCGTTTTTTGAGCTGCTTCTTGCGCCGATACTGGCCCACACCCATAACGCAGCCCCTCGGACCTAGCCGGTCGCTTCATACACATAGCGGTGGGTAACTGGAGTAGACTATAAAATCAATGGCTTAGAGGGGAGTGTCGCAGTTGGGACGTTGAAGGCGTCAAGTCAAGGTGGGGTGAGGAGAGCTTCGCCTCACTGGATGTAGCCCAGCGATCGAAGCGTCTCAAGCTGCTCAGGCGTGAGCGCCACGTCACCCCCTGCCGTGAAATGTTGGGCCAGCGCCTGGTGGGCCTCCCACTGCGCCTCGAGGAAAGCGGTGTACTTCTCAACCAGGTCGGGCCGATCCTCGTTCACCGGCGACAGGCAGTAAGGGTCGGTCCAGAGATCGTAGAGCAGGAGGGGCGTGGGCCTGCGCCGCTCCTCTTCTTCGTGCTCCGGCCCGATCCACAACGACGCCCCCCACCGGCCATCTACGACTTCGATCGTGCCGTGGAGCTCGCCGGTGGCAGAATCCAGCGAGAACTCGTCGAATATGACCGGTCGTGGCTCCCAGCCCTTCTTTCCAAGCAGCAGCGACGCCAGGGACTGGCCCTGCATCGCCTCCGCTGGCGGCAGCCCGACGAAGTCGAGCATCGTCGGCAGCACGTCGATCATGGAGACCGGCTCGCTGAAGCGTTGTCCTCCCGCTATGTGTCGCGGCCATACAAAGATGAGCGGGACCCGGCTGATCGAAGGGCGGAAAATCGGCGAGCTCCAGCGGGGCGGCAGCGAGTCTTGGATGGCGATGCCCATGTCGTCCATCGCCGCCCAAGTACTGTGGTCGGCGCCGATGATCAGCAGGGTGTTCTCCCACTCGCCCTCGGCCTTGAGGCGCTCCACCAGCCGCCCGAGCTGGTAGTCGTTGTGGGCCATATTCTGGTCGTACATCCGCTGCTGCAGGCTGAAGAAATCGACCCGGCTGAGGCCCGTCTTCTCGTAGGACTCGCTGTAAACCCCGTGGTCGCCTGTTTCGCTGAGGCGCTTGTCCCACTCTCTCCAGGTCTTCTCCTGCTCGGGCGAGAGGAAGAGACCGGCGAAAGGCGCCACAGGGTTGGCGTCCTCGCCCTCCGCATGCACGTCCGTCGTCTGGAAGTGCACCCAGTAGGGGGTTCCAGGATACTCATTCCGCCAGTTCCAGAAGTCCTGGTGAAGCTCGACTGAGGACGTCGTCTCGTTTTCGGCCCCCGCATCGCGCATGACGTCAACCCCGCGGTCAAGGCTGCTCATCGAGCCGGCCCAGGCATTCGAGGTGAACACCGCCGTCTGATAGCCCGCCCGGTGCATGTGCTCCGCCATCGTCACGGCCTCCTCAGGCAGCGGGTCGAAGCGCCCTCTGGTGTTCCCAAGCACGCTGTTCTGGAGGGAGGTCATGAAGGAGGTCGTCGATGGCTTCGACCAGCTCGAGTTGCTGTAGGCGTACTCGAACACCGCTCCCTCGGCCCCCAGCCGCTCGAGATTGGGCGTCGTCCGCCGGTTGTAGCCGTACACGCTCATGTAGTCGGCGCCGCCACCGTCGAGCACGTAGAAGATGACATTGGGCTTCTCGGCCGTGCGGGCGTGGCTCAGTGTCGGCGCCGCCCAGAAGGCCACGGCTCCTGGCTTCTCGGCCTCTGCCTCTAGTGTGAGGCTGACTGTGCGGCCGGCCACAGCCGACAGGTCGACCGATCGCTGCGCCCAGTGCTCCCGATCGGTGTACGTCTCTTCAAGCAGCGTTTCGGTTTCCCCACCCTCCGGGGTGGCCGTCACCCGGAAGTCTACGGGAATGTCACCGCGGAGAACGCCGAGCCCCACATCCAGCCGCGCCGCCTCGGGCACCCGCACCCGGTACTCGATCCGGCCGGGCACGTGTGTGTACAGCGCACGGCGTTGTGCATGGCTTCTCGTCTCGGTGCGCACAGCGACCGGCTTGTCGGCGTACAGCGCCGCCTTGGGAACGATGGTGACGGAGAGGATGTCGAAGCTGGAGGGTGCGCCCGCGTTGATTGAAAAGCCAAGCTCCCGCCACGGATCCTCCCATTCCCCGAGCCACCGTGGGGACCAGTCCGCGCGAACCCTGTAGGTCTGAACCGAGCCGTCGTTAACTACCGGGGCCCTGTCCCCCCAGAAAGCGAAGGACCCGTCCCGCCACCACGGGATGTCTGCAGTGTCGCCCTCAGCGCGCAGATTGAACCCGATCGCGATGTTCCGAATCTTCTCGGAGGCGCGGGCGCGCACGAGAACGTGGCTCCAGTCCGCTCGCGTTAAGTCGGGTAGCGCCACGTAGATATCACCATGGAGCCGGTCGCGCCGCGCATCCCGATGGGTTTCACTCAGGCTGACACGCAGCGCGTTTTCGGACTGTTCGATCTGCGGTGGCGGGAGGTCCGGCTTGAAGTGATCGAGCACCTTCCATTCCGACTGGGGCTCGTCGAAGCGCCACTCGATCGGGTCCGGCACATCCAGTGGCGCCTTAGATTCCACAACGCGCGCCGCGTCCAAGTGCTCTTCCAGATGGAGAGGGACGTGGTCAGTTAGGGGCCTCGGCCCCGTCTCACAACTCGCAAAGATAGACAGAAGGGCGAACAAAGGCGCTGTCCACCGTAAAGTGTGGAAAGTTGGGAGCCTCCCATGCATGATGACCTCTCCTCGCTAGCCCAAAGCGGCAAAACCACTTTTTCGTGGTGATTGTATGCTGGAAGAGAAAGCAGGCGCAAGAAGCCGTTTGCGTGGCTGGATCTGCACCCCCCGGGAGATGCTTGCGTTGCGAAGCGGTCCGCTTTCGAACCTGCCGAACCATGTTCGCTGCTTGACACTGAGTTCGCTGCAAATATATTGTTGTCGACCTTGCTGAGATTCTCGGCTCGGCACGGTTAAATTCGAACCAAACGCAGGACATGCAAAATATGGAAATGCAGACCCAGTCTACTTCAGCCAATCCTTGGATTCTCAGGAAGGTGCAAAGGACGCTCCGCGCAGGGTTTCTTGTTCTGGCCTTGGCTCTGGTCATTTTTCCGGCGGCCTGTGGCGGGGGTCCATCTTCGGACGCCATCTCGATCCGCTTGGTCGACCACTTCCGGCCGGAGATGGTCGAGGGTGCACCCGTGGAAGTCAAGGAGCCGGAGCCCTTGGCGATCTGGGATTTCACAGAGTCTGCACAAGAACCCCCGCCCAAGGAAGCTCCTCAGACGCGCGGATGGAAGTCCGGGGTCGGTGTCTCGGGTTTGGCCATTCGCGAGGGTCGTCTCAGGGGTCGCTCCAATACCGACTTTCCCATTATTTACATTAAACGGGCCAAGGGTCTGGAAGAGAAAGATCTTGTGCACTCCGTTGAGATCCGTATGCGCGCGACTAAGGGAGCCAACCTGAGCATTAGTGGGCAAGGGCCGGAGGATCCGGACTTTAAGGAGATCCTCGCTATGGCGAAGAAAAGTTCTCCCTGGCCGGATACAACACCGATCGTCGCTGGTGACACCTTCCAAACCTACACGTTGCCGCTCTTAATTTCAGTCCGGTCATCGGATCTACACTACCTGCTTGTTCGGCCCACGGATGCGAGCGGGGCCGTCTTCGAGATCGAGTCGATCCGCCTCGTCTCTCGCAAGGAACGCCTGGCCCGGATTCCCTCCGGTTTGAGTTGGCAGGGTTTGTCGGAAATCTATCGCGAGACACTGGTTTCGCGCTCTCCCGAATCGATCAGGATGGAGCTCCAGCTGCCGGACAATCCCCGGCTCGATCTCCACATCGGCACCGTCGAGTACCCCCCTGTGACCTTCAAAGTGAAGGTGGCACCTGCCGGTGCTAATCCGGCGCAAGGCACTCCTCTTTTGGAACGCACCGTAACCACTCCACATCGCTGGGAATCTGTTCCGATTGATCTGGCGGACTACGCGGGTCAGAAAGTGACCCTTTCCTTTTCCTTGGGAGCCCAATCAGCCGGCACCTTGGGTTTCTGGGGAGGTCCTGTGGTGCGGGATGGCACCAAAATGTCGCCCCTGGCTGGGCAGCGGCCCTCGGTGAACGTCACCACTGGTTCGGGCAGTGATCCCCCTCAGGGAATCATCCTGATCCTGGCTGATACGCTTCGAAAAGATCACCTGAGCTTTTACGGGTACGGCCGAGAGACGGCGCCCGTTTTGAGCCGGATGGCAGTCGAGGGTGCCTTGTTTCTTGACCCTATCGTGCAGGCCACCTGGACCAAGGTGTCCGCGCCGTCTATCATGACGTCCCTTTATCCCACTTCTCACCGGGTGACGGAATTGACTGACCGGCTTTCGGCCGCCGCAGTGACTTTGGCTGAGGTCTATCGCAACGCCGGCTACGCAACTGTTGCTTACTCTTCCATCCTTTTCACCGGAAAGTTCACCAACATGCACCAGGGCTTCGAGGAACTCCACGAATCGAGCTCGGTGGCTGATCGTGAATCGAGCAAAACCGCTCGAGAGTACGTCGATCGACTCAGCGCCTGGCTGGAGGATCATCGCGACGTCCCGTTCTTTGTGTTCCTTCACGTTTTCGATCCCCATGATCCGTACGAACCTTATCAGCCGTACAACTCCCTGTGGGCTGATCCCTCAAAGAAAGCGGAGCACCAAGAAAATTTGCGGAAGGTGCGCGAGGTGATTCAGGATCCAGTGATGAAGAGGTTCGGCATGCCCACCCGCGATGAACTCCAGAAAGCCGGCATTGATCCGCAGGAGTATGTTTCCAGAGACATCGATTGGTACGACGGTTCGATCCTTGCACTGGACGTTGAAATCGGCCGGTTGCAAGAGCGACTGCGAGGCCTCGGATTAACTGAGAAGACATTGATTGTCTTCGCCAGCGATCATGGTGAGGAGTTTCTTGATCACGACCGCATGTTCCATGGCCAGTCCGTCTATGGCGAGCTGACCGGAGTTCCTCTCATCCTGTATCGACCAGGCGCGGTGCCGGCGGGTGTCGTGATCAATGAAACGGTCCAGAGTATCGATCTTATGCCCACTATTCTGGAGCTCAGCCACCTGCCCAAGCCGGAGGGGTTACTTGGACAAAGCCTGCTGCCGCTGATGGCGGCAGCCAGGGATGCAAAGGCCGGGTCGTCAACTGCGACCTCACTCGCTGAGGCGGCCGGCCCTTATGGGTGGAGCAAGCGGGCTGCAATCTCCGAGAAGGCAGCTACCGTTCACGCGGGGGGGCCGCCGCCGCGTGATACAGAATCCTTCTCCATTGTCCTCGATGGATGGAAGCTCATTCACAACACCAAGAGACCCGATGGGAAGCCCGAGTTCGAGCTGTATCATCATGCCGAGGATCCATTGAACCTTAACGATCTTGCCGGCGAGAATCCGCAGATCGTCAAGCGGTTGGTCTCCGAACTCGAAAGCTGGCGCAAGGTAGCATTGGCTGCCCAACTGCCGGAAGCTGACTCCACCGAAGGTCTAAGCAAAGAGGAGCTGGAGCGGCTGCGCAGTCTGGGATATATTCAGTAGCAACCACAAAGGCAGTACACAAAGAGTTTGAAAGCTTTTACGCCGGCATCTCGGTCACGGTTCTGAGTCACATCGATGAGGCCAAGGAAGTTCTTAATCACCACTTTTTTGTGTTTCATCGGTCTTCTTCTTTTCCCGTCTACAGTCGAGGCCTATATTGGACCCGGTGCGGGCATCGCCTTTGTCTCTTCGTTCTTTATCGTCCTGATAACACTTTTCTTGGCATTTCTTACACTACTGACCTGGCCTTTCCGCTGGGCTTTACAAACGATTCGGGGCCGAAGAGCGCTGCGCAAGAGCAGGGTTCGGCGGGTTATCATCGTGGGTTTGGACGGACAGGATCCGGAACTCACCGACCAGTTCATGGCCCAGGGCCTGCTCCCCAACTTTACCCGGCTGTGCCAGCTGGGGACTTACAGCCGATTGCAAACTTCCTTGCCAGCAGAGTCTCCTGTGGCCTGGTCCTCATTTCAGACCGGATGTAACCCGGGCCGCCACAAGGTGTTTGACTTCCTGGTTCCGAACCGGAAGTCCTACCTTCCGGAGCTGTGCTCCGCTCGTATCGAGTCTCCGACCCGCAATTTATCCATTGGCAGATACAGGATTCCCCTCGGTAAGCCCGCAATTTTGTTTGAACGGAAAAGCCGATCATTTTGGAGGATCCTGGGTGATCACGGTGTCTTCAGCACCATCCTTCGAGTCCCGATTACTTTCCCACCGGAAAAATTCAAGGGCGTGCTCTTGTCGGCCATGTCTGTGCCCGATCTCAAAGGAACCCAGGGAACCTTTTCCTATTACAGCAGCGATCCAGACGAGCGGAATAAATTCACTGGGGGTGTGCAGGTCCCTGTCGAGGTGAACAATGGAGTCGTGAGATCGTTCATTTCCGGTCCGGAAAATCCTCTTCTCAAGAATGCTGAGGAGATGCGGATCGCTTTTTCAGCCCACATGGGAGAAAACGCGGCCGATGCTGAACTTAATATCGGCAAGAAGCGCCATCCACTAAAGCTGCAGGAATATACTCCTTGGGTCTCGCTCGAGTTCCGCGCAGGGCTGGGGATGAAGATTCGAGGCATGTGCCGGTTTTACCTCAAGGAGATTTCACCCCACTTCAAGTTGTATATGACACCCATTAATATCGACCCTGAGAAGCCTGCCCTGCCCATCTCTCATCCCACGACCTATTCCATGTATCTGGCGAAGACTCAGGGCGAGTTTTGCACCCTCGGCTTGGCAGAAGATACCTGGGCTCTTAACGAGCGGGTCCTGGATGAAGAAGCGTTTCTAAAGCAGACCTATCTGATTCACGAAGAAAGGGAACGAATGCTCTTTGATGCGATCGAAAAGACCAGGCGGGGTGCGGTTGTCTGCGTCTTTGACATCACCGACCGGCTTCAGCATATGTTTTGGAGATACCTTGAGCAGGATCATCCCGCCAACGTAGGGAAAGACGTAAAGATACATCGTCGTGAGATTCAGAAGTTGTACCAGAAAATGGATGATCTGGTTGGTCGTGTCCTGAACTATGTCGACGGTGAAACGGTTTTGATCGTCATGTCCGATCATGGGTTCAAGTCTTTTAAACGGGGAGTCAATCTCAACACATGGCTGTATCAGAATGGATATCTGGCTGTGAAGGACAAGCCCACGGGTGCGGAATGGTTTCAGGATGTGGATTGGACTAAGACAAGGGCCTATGCGGTAGGACTGGGAGGGATGTATCTCAATCTGGCAGGGCGAGAGGCCAAAGGCACTGTTACACCGGGTGAGGAAGAGCGGGCCCTCAAGCAGAAAATCATCAGAGAGTTGCGAAAGCTTCAGGACGAACAGCGGGAAACCAGCGCCGTTGGTGAGGTTTATGATACCCGAGAAAACTATAAGGGTCCTTACGTCAGCGAAGCGCCTGACTTGATCGTCGGCTTCAATGTGGGCTACCGCACCTCCTGGACCTGTGCCACCGGAGCCATTACGGAGGAGGTGTTCGAGGACAACGTGAAGAGCTGGAGTGGGGACCACTGCATGAATCCCGCCGATGTCCCCGGTATTTTCTTCTGCAATCGCAAGATCGCCGCGGACAAAGTGAGCATCATGGACATTGGGCCAACTGCTCTCGACCTCTTTGGTGTTCCAGTTCCCGCCTATTGTGATGGGAAGTCCCTGCTGCCCTCATGAAACTCACACTGAAATTCATCATTCCGATTCTGGTTGTTGTGGCACTGGTGGTCTTTTTAGTTCCCGAAAGCTCTGTGCCGGCAAAAAAAATGATCATCCTGGGTGTAGATGGGCTGGATCCCCGGCTTTTACAAAAATTCACAGATGAGGGCAATCTTCCCAATTTCAAACAACTGATCGCCGCAGGCGACTTCAAGCCTCTCCAGACCACCATGCCACCCCTGAGTCCGGTGGCATGGTCGACTTTCATCACGGGGATGGATCCGGGAGGGCACGCTATTTTTGATTTTCTGCATCGTGATCCAAAAACCATCATCCCCGAGTTTTCCATGGCCAGAACTCTTCCTTCCAGCTGGAACATTTCCATCGGTTCATGGGTGCTGCCTCTCAAAGGAGGAACGATTGAACAGTTAAGACTGGGCCGCGCGTTTTGGGAGATTCTCGAGGAGCACAACGTGCCCACCACCGTCTTCCGTATGCCGGTTAATTTTCCTCCATCATCTGAGGGAAAGTCGCTTTCAGGGATGGGAACTCCCGATATTCTGGGCACCCCAGGAATGTTTTCCTTCTACACTGACAACCCGCCGTACAACGCCGACGACATTGCGGGAGGACATGTATACGAAGTCGAAGTCCAGAGCGACAGAGTGGATGCTCAACTCATTGGCCCGGAAAACACCTTCCGTCGTGTGCCGAAAGAGTCTCCATCCGGGAAAGTCAGCGGCGAAGGGGGCGGGACAAAGGAGTATAGACATCCCAAGTTGACCATCGACTTTCAGGTCTTTCTGGACCCCGAAGAACCAGTCGCCAAATTCGTTGTCCAGGCTGATGAATTCATTTTAAAAGAGGGCGAATGGAGTGACTGGGTGCGGGTCGATTTTGAGGCCCTTCCTTATCTGGTCAGTATCAGTGCGGTCGGAAGGTTCTATTTACAAGAGGTTCGTCCCGATTTTCGATTGTACGTTACGCCTCTCCAGATCAACCCTGAAGATCCGGTCATGCCGATTTCCACGCCGGACGACTGGGCGAGGGAACTCTACGATGAGCTGGGTTACTTCTATACCCAGGAACTTCCTGAAGATACCAAGGCGTTCTCAGGCGGGATCTTTGATGGGCTGGAGTTTTGGGAACAGGCTCAATTTGTTTTCCGCGAGCAGAGGAAGGCACTCGATCATCTTCTGAAGAACTACAAAGAAGGTTTTTTATTTTTTTATTTTTCCAGCGTCGATCAGGGTTGCCACATGCTTTGGAGGTACATGGATCCGGAACACCCAGGATTTGTTCCTGAAGAGAAGCTGAGTAACTCTATTGAGGTCCTTTACCGGCAAATGGATGAGGCCCTGGGACGGATCCTGGAGTTCGTCGACGGTGAAACGACCCTGATCGTTATGTCCGATCACGGATTTTCTCCCTTTTATTGGGGCGTGAACCTGAATTCCTGGCTGGTTGGGAAAGGGTATGCCAGGCTGAAAAATCCGCTTCACCGGGAGGGTTATCCCCTCTTTATGAATGTCGATTGGGCGGCGACAAAGGCCTATGCTCTGGGCCTGAACGGACTTTACGTGAACCTGAGAGGTCGCGAAAAAAACGGCATCGTCTCCCAGGGGGCTGAATATGAGAAGTTCCTCGACCAATTGGAAACCGATCTGCTGGCCATGGAGGACCCCCGCAATGGCCAACGGCCGATTGCCTATGTGGTCCAGACCCGTCGAGACTTTCGAGGGAACAACGTGGACATGGGACCGGACATTATTGTGGGCTACAATTGGGGCTATCGCACTTCCTGGGAGAGTCCTCTGGGGGAGTTTCCCCGGGAGATTTTTGTTGACAACATCGATCCCTGGAGTGGTACCCACCTTATCGACTACAGGCTGGTTCCCGGTGTTCTGATTACTAATCGAAAAATCACACTGGCGAATCCGGCTTTGTACGATT
>JALLOM010000400.1 GCA_027717865.1 Acidobacteria bacterium AH-259-O06
TGTGAGAAATGCGGATTAAGGCCACCGATGTAGCCACCCAACTGCGCTTTTCCGATGTGCTGTGGGACACCGATGGAGAGTCGCTCCTGTGGCGGGAGGAGCGGTCCGATCGGGGGGTTCTCGTCTGTGAATTGCTAAAGGATGCTTCCCCGATCGAACTGACCGGCGAACTGTCCGTCCGCGCGCGAGTTGGCTATGGTGGCGGCGATTTTACTGTCTCCCATGGGTCTGTTTATTTTGTTGTGGAGGGGCGCTTATTGCGGCAAGCTCTCTTTGACGTTTCCGCCAAACCAATCACTCCGGAGTGGGGACAATGTACATCTCCCACTGTCTCTCCAGACGGAAAATACCTGCTGTACGTCCACTCTGCCGACAAAGTGGATCTGTTGGCTCTCGTGGATACGCAGGGCGACAATTGGCCGGTGAAGCTGGGCGAGGGCCATGACTTCTACATGCAGCCCTGCTGGCATCCCCAAGGAACCCTAATTGCCTGGGTCGCATGGGATCATCCCAACATGCCTTGGGATGGGACAGCACTCTACCTGGGAGAACTCTCCTCAGGTGAACGCCTACCCGTGCTCACAACCCAGAGGGTTCTGTCCGGTGATCCTTCGGGAAACACGGCTATCTTCCAGCCGGGTTTTTCTCCAGACGGTCGCTATCTCAGTTACATCTCGAATCAAAGCGGCTGGTTCAATCTTTACCTCCTGGACCTGAATTCAGGGGAAAAAGAGCCACTTGTCCGAGAAGAAGCTGAACACGGGGTACCCGCCTGGATTCACGGTCTGAGAACATACGCTTGGACTGCTGACGGAAAGGCACTTTATTTTTTGAGATTGAAGGAAGGCTTCACGTCTCTGGTGAGGTTCGATCTTGAAGACAAGAGACAGGAACCGATACAGGGGGAAGCACAGCAGTACACTTCGTTGAAACAAATCGCCGTCTCTCCAAAAGAAGACAGGATCGCTCTCATTGCCTCTTCCCCCACAATTCCTCCCTGTATCATCTCCGTCTCACGGCAGGACAAGGTCCAGATTCATCGGCGAAGCAGTGAGAAAATCCCCAGCAAACTGTATCTCAGCCAGCCTCAATCCCTGAGTTGGAGTGTAGAAACCCAGTCCCCCATCACGTGCTGTTATGGACTCTACTATCCTCCCACCAATCCCGATTTTGAGAGTGCGGAGCCGCCCCCGGCAATCATCAAGATTCATGGTGGCCCCACCTCTCAGTTCGAGGCCAATTATCATGCGGAAACTCAGTTTTTTACCAGTCGGGGCTTTGCTGTTCTGGAACTCAACTACCGCGGTAGTTCGGGTTATGGAAAGGCCTATACCGACGCCCTGAAAGCAAATTGGGGACTACTCGATGTGGAAGACACTCGATCTGCCGCCGACTACCTGGTTTCCAAGGGTTTGGCCGACGGGAAACGGCTGGTTCTAATGGGTGGAAGCGCGGGAGGATACACGGTCCTATTATGCTTGATTGCCTGTCCGGGGTTCTTTAAGGCAGGTATTTGTCGTTATGCGGTATCGAATCTCTTCACGTTGGCAGCCGATACTCACAAATTTGAGGAGCGTTACCTGGATTCCCTCGTCGGTACGCTTCCCCAGGACGCGGATCGCTACCGCAAGCGCTCCCCGGTCTTTTCAGCCGACAGGATCCAGGATCCGCTGGCGATATTTCAAGGGGAAGATGATCGGGTAGTCCCTAAAGCTCAGTCGGACGAGATTGTTGAGTCCCTGGCCCGGCGCGGAGTGCCACATCTTTACCGCGTCTTTGAAGGTGAAGGACACGGATGGCGAAAGAGTGAAACCATCCAGAGCTACTACGAAACGCTAGAGACGTTTCTCACACAGTACGTGGTTAATTCAGCTGACAGCTGACAGGAGTGAGGAGTCAGGAGCCTGAATTCTGACTCTGAATTCTGTCAGCTGTCAGTTGTCAGTTGTCAGTTGTGTTGTCAGCTGTCAGTTGGTCGTACGCCTGCTTGATGAGGCTGTAGTGTTCCTGCTCTTCGGCAGCAAACCTCAGAAAGATATCTCTACCCTTGGTGTCATTGAATCTCTCGGCGTATTCACTGAAGAAATTGTAAGCTTCCATTTCCATGTCCATCGCCAACTTGAGAGCATTTATCTCAGTGAGATTGCCTTTGAGCTTCTTCTTTACATCTTTCCGGGAAGGAAAGATCTGCTCCAAGGCTTGATAATCGAAGTGCAGAAAAATCGGTGCATCCAACAGATTTTTGTCCTTCTCCATAAGTCGTTCCCATTCCTTTTCCAATTTGTTTAAATGTTCCTTCTCATCTTCCAGCATCTTCAGGAAGGTTTTCTTGGTGGAGGGACGACTCACGCTTTCACCAGCTGTCTGGTAGAAGTTCACTCCCCTTTTTTCAGTTGCTATAGCGATCTTTAAAGCGTCTCGCGCAAAGACGAGGTCAGAATCAAAGACCCTCTTCCTTGTTTCTTGCTTATTTTGGCAATCCCGGCAAACCCCAAAAATCTGCAGATTATGGTATAACGGCTTAAAACCGTACTTGGAAACGATTTCCTCTTGAATTTGTTCCCACTGGGGACTGAGGAACTCAATTGTGCGGCCACACTCAACACACACAATGTGATGATGGTGGGGTCGTCTGTAGATATGTTCAAACCGGATGCGGCCGTCATGGAAATGCGTTTCCCGCGCCAGCCCACAGTCCGTCAAAGTCTTGAGAGTTCTAAAAACCGTAGTGAAGCCAACTTTTTCATCTTTCTTCCTCACAAGTTCATACCACTCATCGGTACTTAGATGTCCGTCCGTCTGCAGAAAACTCTCGGCCACCGTGCGCCGCTGACGGGTCATTTTCAGCCCGTTCTTTCTCAAGTATTCCGAAAGAATCTCCAATTGTTCA
>JALLOM010000401.1 GCA_027717865.1 Acidobacteria bacterium AH-259-O06
ATCAGGAAGCGCAAGGGGACTTCTTCTTCCTTGCCCCAATCTAACAGCTTTCCATCGATTCCGTCTCTCACCGCTCGCCATTTGTTCTCAGCGATCAATGCGCGGCGGTAATTGCGCCAGCTCCGGTTGCTTTGCCGTAACTGAATCAATTTCGCCGCAACAGCTTGTATTAGTGCGGTGATGGCGACGACTTCGTCAATTTTGGTCGTACAGTCGCAAATCCTCAATTCCAGGGTAGGAAATTTGGGATGAGGCCGAATGTCCCACCAAATCTTGGTGGGTTCATCGATGCATTGAGTCCGAATCAGGCACTGTACAAACTGATCGTATTCTGTCGCAGAACCAAAGTACTCCGGGAGCCCAGTTCGAGGGAGCTCGTCAAAGATAACACTCCGGTATGATTTCAAACCGGTGTTGCGTCCAAGCCAGAAAGGAGAGGAGGTGGAAAGGGTCAAGATGTGGGGTATGAAATAAACCATTTGATTCATGACATCAATGCGTAAGTCGGGGTCGGGAATGCCGATATGCACATGCATTCCAAAGATGAGCAAGCGACGTGCCACGTGCTGCATATCGGCAACCAGGCCTCGATAGCGGATCCTGTCGGTAACGACCTGATCCTCCCAACGCGAAAAGGGATGGGTGCCGGCTGCTACGATCCTACAATTGTTCTTGTCGGCAATCTCGGCGACCACACTTCGAAGACGCGTTACCTCCTGCCGAACTTCTTTCATATTCCGGCAGACGTGGCTGCCCGTTTCGACCTGAGATTGAAGAAACTCCGGTTTGACCTGGTCCCTAAAAAGCATAGTTCCGCGTTCGAGGAATTCAGAGATGTAGGAGGTCAACTCACGGCTTTCCGGGTCAACGATCTGGTACTCTTCCTCAATACCAATGGTTAAGTTGGCAATATCCATAAGTTAGCTCCCCGCAGATCGCTGGCGTGGACCAATACTATGGAGTGCATGCTGGCCGGTCAACACTAGATACGAATTTCCGAGCAACCGATCCACATTATTGAATCTTTATAACACCCTTTAAAAAAAGGACTTATAGGTTCCAAACGCGCGGATAATCCAATCTTTTGAACTGATCAGCGCCTTTGTGATCCGGCCGAATTATTTTAAGTTACTAATTTTAAAATACTTACATGAAATCCTCTGCGCACTGGAGCGGATATTGCAAGACCCATATCGAGCGAAAAACAGCGTACCAGAAGGTGAAAGATTTTAGCTCTGGGATGCCAAAAGTCGGCCTTCTGGTACCGCTCCTCTTTCCTAATGCCCTTCTATCTCATGCCCGGGCGCACAGCGCACTCGATAGAGGTCTTTGTGCGTCTCCACTTCGGCCATGGACGATGAGGTGACGATCACTGATGACCCGCACAGAGAAGTGCGCCAAGCGGGCCTTCTCCAGGTGGGATTCGATTTCACCTGGCCGGTAGGCAGCCAGCAAAGAGTTGTAAAAGTCCCGCTTCAAGATCTCTGGCTCCCCCTGAGCATAGGTTTGGGTTAGTTCTTTGGCCTGAGTCTCACTTGTGGGGCGCATTAGATCCATCACAAAGACCGGCGCGGCGCCACCCGCAAATTGTTTGATTGTTTCCCACAGCACCTGGGGATCTCGCAGATGGTGGAGCAGGCTGTTGCTCATCACCGCATCGTATTTATCCAGGGGTAAGCTCTTCGTCGGTAAATAGGATTGAAAAAGTTGAACTCGGTCTTCCAGCTGCTGCTTTCGGATGGCCTGGTTACCAAAATTCAACATTGTTTTGGATGCATCCACACCATGGACAATACAGCCTGGATAGGCTCGCGCAAAACGCAAGGATACGTCGGCCGGTCCACAGCCAAGATCCAAGACATAGCCCTGCGCGTCCTGGTCTGGAAAGGTCTCTTGGAATAGCTCAACGAATCGGTTGTGTGGTTCCTCAAAATCCGCTTCCGCGTACGCACGGGCCTGTTCCTCTGCCAGCATCAACTCCGGTTCCGGCCTGCGCTCCACCAGGTAAATCTCTCCTCTGCTCTTCTCAGTGATTCGGCAGACCTCGCTCTAACTGCTCCAGATACATGTACTTGCCCAAAACCCGCCTGAAAAAAATTTTCGCAATATTGAGAAGCATCTGCATGTTACCTTTCTTGATCTGGTAATTCTCCAGCGAAAGGGAAGCTTCGTCCAGTGTGAGTGCTTGGTTTTTGTGCTCCACTACTTCGGCCACGAATTGGCAAGAACCGTAAAAATTGTTGATGTACTCAAAGCGAAAGAGGGGACTTTCTTTGTTTATTCGCTGGATGCTCGCTCTCTCATTGACATCTTCCAAGTGCATTGAGGAGCCTACTTCTCATGAAGCGCTATGTTGGCACGGGGTTGGACTGCTAATAAGACCGCCCACCCCCACTCACCTCACTCTGAGCTGGCCTTAAGTCTCATTATGCCACACTTCCCCGGATGAAAAACCTTTAGCCCGCATTTCTCACACCGGCTCGTCACGAAGCGGCGGAAGCGCCGGTGTGAGAATGCGGGTTAGGGGCTGGCTGCTCATTGCCAATGAGCGGAAAAGGACTTATGATTGCTTCACATGGTGCAAAGCGCGTCTGGACGTCGATTAGCGAGATGGAGGGGAAAATGAAACTCAGCTTCGATCAGGACATCAAACCTTTATTTCGGCCCTTCGATATCGAGTCAATGACTCCCTTCGGATTTGACCTCTCTGTTTACGCAGATGTAAAGGCCCATGCCCAGAGCATCTATGATCGTCTGGCCGATGGAAGTATGCCCTGCGACGACCCCTGGTCACCTGACCAGGTTGAAAAATTCAAGCGCTGGATGGACGAAGGGATGGAGCCCTAGCCCCGGAGCCCTGACCTGAAACTTAGCCTACCGCCAAGT
>JALLOM010000402.1 GCA_027717865.1 Acidobacteria bacterium AH-259-O06
CTTACAAGGAGGGGATGCGCGTTCCTGCGCGGATCTACGGCACTGAAAAGCTGATCCGAGAAATGGACGAGGCGGTGTACGATCAGATTACCAACGTAGCCACTCTGCCTGGAATCACCAAATACGCACTTTGCATGCCGGATGGGCACTGGGGTTACGGGTTTCCAATTGGCGGCGTGGCTGCTATGGATGTGAATGAAGGGGGAGTGATATCGCCCGGTGGAATTGGTTTCGATATCAATTGTGGCATGCGTTTGGTCACAAGCAACCTCACCTATGACGAGGTAAAGCCTCATATCAGGGAATTGGTCGATTTGCTTTATCAGCAGGTACCGGCAGGAGTGGGAAGTACCGGCTTTTTGAAAATCTCCAAGCGTGAATTTCGGGAGGTGGTAGAGCAAGGTGCGCGCTGGTGTGTGCGCAATGGTTATGGTTGGAAGGAAGATCTGGAGTTAACCGAAGAGTCAGGCTGCATCGAAGGTGCCGACACCTCGAAGATCAGCGATAAAGCCGTGGATCGTGGTTTCAAACAGATCGGAACACTCGGATCCGGTAATCATTACCTGGAAATCCAGGTGGCCCACCGCGAGAACATCTTTGATGAAAACCTGGCTGAGATTTTTGGAATCACGGTTCCCGGGCAGGTGGTGATCATGTTTCACTGCGGCAGCCGGGGGTTTGGCCACCAGGTAGCTACCGATTATCTGCAGATCTTTTTGAGGGTGATGGAAAGCAAATATGGCATTAGGATACTGGATCGTGAGCTCGCCTGCGCTCCCTTTGACTCGACGGAGGGGAGAGATTATTTCGCCGGCATGAAGTGCGGAATCAACATGTCTTTCGCCAACCGGCAGGTGATTCTGCATCGCATCCGTGAGGTTTTCTCTAAGGTCTTTGGCCGATCTGCGGAGGACCTGGGGATGCACATGGTGTATGACGTCGCTCACAATACAGCCAAGCTGGAGTGCCACAAGGTCGATGGAAGAGAGAAACAATTACTGGTGCATCGAAAGGGAGCCACTCGAGCCTTTGGCCCGGGAATGGGAGGTGTCCCTGAGTCGTATAAAACCATTGGCCAGCCCGTTATTATCGGCGGGAGCATGGAAACCGGCTCCTATCTGTTGGTTGGCACCCCGGGTGGTGCTGAGACTTTCTTTAGCACCGCCCATGGTAGTGGACGCACAATGAGTCGAACGAAGGCACGCAAGAGGTGGAGGGGAGAGAAACTGCAGCGCGAGATGCAAGCACGTGGAATTTACGTGCGCAGCACCTCCTTGAGAGGACTGGCCGAAGAAGCGGGTGGCGCCTACAAGGACATTGACGAGGTCATTGAAGCGTCTGAGTTGGCCGGTATCAGTAAGCGTGTGGTGCGTTTCACTCCCATCGGAAACGTCAAAGGATAAATATGCAGGTCCGAACTCCCATTAGCTTGATTGCCGGTTCCCTGGGAAGCGGCAAAACCACCCTTCTGCGGCACATTCTGGACACCGTTAGGCGAAAGATGGCAATCCTGATGAATGAGTTCGGAGAAATCGCTATCGATAGTCGAATCGTCGAGGGTAAGAATGTTCGCATGGCGGAATTGGACGGAGGATGCGTGTGCTGCTCTCTGTTGGGAGAGTTTGAAGCGGCGGTGGAGGAGGTGATCGATAATGTGGATCCGGAGATCATTGTGGTGGAAACCACCGGTGTGGCCGAGCCGGAGGCGCTCGCTTTTGACATTGATCAGAGCTTGCCGCGGGTGCGCCTGGATGGGGTGATCACTATAGTCGACGCAGAGGCCATGGTGAAGTACCCTCAACTGGGACGGACAACCCGAATGCAGATTGAGGAAGCAGACGCTCTGCTCTTGAACAAGATTGACCTCGCTTCGGTTGAGGATCTGGAAAGGGTAGAAGAGAAATTGCACCAGCTCAACGAAAAAGCTCTTCTTGTGCGCTGCCAGCGGTGCCGGGTTGACGCCGACCTCCTGTTTGGAATTGCCCGGGAGAGAGAGGTCAAACCTCCTCGACACATCCATCAGCCGGAATTCGATTCCTTCAGCTACACCTCAAACACCCTGTTCGAGCGAAGATGCTTCGAACGATTCGCACAGCTTTTAGACCAGAATGTTTATCGGGCCAAAGGATTTGTCAGATTCCCAGAAGGCAGTTATTTATTTAACTTTGTGCCAGGACGTTGGGAGCTAGAGCCATTCCAGGAAGATGAGTGTGTCTTGGTTTTTATCGGTAAGGATCTCAGGTCCGAGAAGGAACGGATACTGGAGGCCTTGAAGAAGTGTGAGATTTCGTGACTTCGTGCTGTCGTGCTTTCGTGCTTTCGTGCTTTCGTGCCTTTGTGCTGTCGTGGTGGGGTGTGGTTTAGCTCGTGGCGGCTCAACTTCGCCGCGTTTATTGTCTCTTCCGAACTCACCACAGCACCACAGCACGAACTCACGAAGTCACGAAAGCACGAAAGCACGAATTGACGAAAGCACGACAGCACCAAAGCACAGTACCGGCATGCCCTACGAGTTCTTAGAAGACATTGCCACGGCTGACATCGCCTTTGAAGCCTGGGGAGAAACTTTGGAGGAGACTTTCGTGGCAGCGGCCGAAGCAACCATGAACGTAATGATTGAAACTCTTGACTCCATCGAGCCGCGTGAGCGGCGGGAATTCACCGTGGAAAATGAAGCTCTGGACATGCTTCTTTTCAATTTTTTGCAGGAGTTGATTTTTCTCAAAGATTCCGAGAGATTGCTGCTACGGGTTCGTGAAGCCAAGATTGATGGAGAGGACGGCCCCTACCGTGTGAAGGTCGTGGCTCAAGGTGAGCATCTTGATCCGGACCGCCATGAGCAGCGGGTCGACGTCAAGGCCGTCACACTGCATCAGTTTTG
>JALLOM010000403.1 GCA_027717865.1 Acidobacteria bacterium AH-259-O06
TTGGCTACCGAGTCGACCCTTTTAGTAGGGAACGCGTTCATCACCCGGGGATTGACATCTCTGCTCCTCGCGGAAACAAGGTGGTCGTGACCGCGGATGGATTAGTGGTTTTTGCCAGGCGAAATTTGGGATACGGAAAGCTGGTTAAGATAGAACACAGGTTCGGTATTTCGACCCTCTATGGTCACTTGGACCGTTTCACCGTGGAGCTTGGGCAACAAGTCAAAAAGGGGGATATTATAGGCTACGTTGGGTCGACAGGACGTGCCACCGGTGCTCATCTTCACTATGAAGTTCGACTCAATGGTCAGCCCCTTAACCCGCTGCGTTTTTTCCGAGATTAGAACACAGTTAGGCAGGCAAGACAGGACGGAAGGAGCAATGAAAGGCACGAGAGACCTTATATTGGAAAAACTGAACGAGACAAAAGATATGTTGGAGGACGACAATTATTTTTCCCGTTTCGCGGGTATTGTTGGCATTCAACGGAGTTCTGAAACCCTCAATGGCGCAGTGGACCACTTTCTAAAGTACAATGGGATACCTCGGTGAGGACTCAATCGTCTGATCGAGTTCTTCTTTTCTATGCTTCCCCGGCTAGTTCTTAGGGCTGGCTCCCAACCTAGTCCTGCCGCTTGAGCCCTGCTGATCAAGAACCTCTATGACCCCTTTGAACTTGCATCCGTCTTCTAAAGCCACGCGAGGGGCAGAGAGGGTGCCATGTACATTCCCCGACCGGTGAATCACGATTTTCTCTTCTGCGCAAAGGTGGCCTTCCACTTCACCTTCGATGCTAATGACTTTCGCATGGATCTCGGCCTTCGCGCGGCCCCCCGTAC
Organism: Acidobacteria bacterium AH-259-O06; assembly: GCA_027717865.1. Classification (GTDB taxonomy): domain Bacteria; phylum Acidobacteriota; class UBA6911; order RPQK01; family JADFOI01; genus JALLOL01. The sequence continues at coordinate 840 of JALLOM010000403.1, forward strand.
CAATAATCACATCCTCTTTGGAAGAAAGCTTACCCTCTAATCGACCCAGGAGGGTCAGTGTTTCATCACAAACAAGATCCCCTTTGACCACAAGAGAAGAACCTATCAAGGCCCGTTTTTCAGGCCGCTGAATGGAGGGTTCCGATAGTATCGGGGGTTCCAGTTGTGTATACTGAGACTTAATTTTTTTGACCACGCTGCCTCTCCTCCCAAAGATTCTTCCCAGAATGCTAAACCTTTAGGGGGTTAAAGACAAATGAAAATAGCCAAGCTTAAGAATCCTGCTCCAGCTGGCGTCCCGGGCAGAGGTTATTTGTGAGTTCAACTGTCAGCGTTCCCACGCCAGCACTGGATCATTCAGGAAGAAACTTAAGTTTCAGGTCAGAAGTAGGGGCATCATTTGATTTTAGTTCGTTTGGTATTCGAAGGTGATTCATGGCAGGTGGATAAGGCAAGTCTGGGCCGGGAGACATAAACAGCTCGGACAAACCCTGCCCTTCTGGGTGATATATCCCATCCTTCTGCCGTAAGGTCTCAGTGGGCTCGATAATAGAGTTTTACGTCCACAGAATCTGTTTTTTGCCAGGCGTATGATAGTCGCCGCCCCACATAGGACTCTAATGGACTTCTTGGAAAGAAACTGGCTGAGTTTGGCACTCTGAGTTCCCAACTGCCTGAAGGAATCAGCTGACCAGGGAGGACTAGAGCTACATGTCCGGGACTGACAGCAATTACCGGCATACCTTCGTTCGCTCTCGACTGGGCTGTCTCAAGGGCTTGTTGGTCACTAGCCTGTCCAATTTCTATCCACTCTCCTTCCTGTGCTGAGACATAGTCGACTATTTGGCTTGGGCGAAGATATTCGCTGTCACGTCTAAAGTCAGTGACCGAGTAAACCTTTTCAAGCGCCTGCGCTACAAACTGGTGACAAGGGTTCTGATCGCTTGTAGGGTCCGATTCCGTGCACGCCACGAGCTTATCCTCCGCCCAATCAATGTGACTTCCCCAGGGAGTCCCCTTAGCCCACACATCAGCGAATGACTCCTCCCGGCCAAACTGTTGGGGCAATGCCGATGAGGAAAAAAGAACAAGAGCCAATAATACACATCTCACCATGGTCAGCATTGTCTTCGAGGTGTGATTTTACCAAATGTCAAGCCCTCAGGGAATGGGTGTTTTTCAGATAGAGCTCGTAAATTGTTCGTCGGCTAATTTGGCTTCCAATGATTTATTGAGAACATCAATAGCACACTTACCGTTGCCCATAGCAACACCAAATGCTCAAATGTTGGCAAAGTTGATCGGATCTCGCCTTGACTTGTCTCAGGAGTCGCGCGTTAATAGCGCAGAATATTTGGAAGCGAGTTGATTTTCGGGTTGGAGACTCAGCTATGACGAAGATGTTAGAAGACTTGAGAGAGGAAGTCCTTCAGGCTAACCTGGAGCTGGTTCGTCAGGGGCTGGTGGTTGATACCTTCGGCAATGCCAGTGGCATTTCACGAAAAGAGGGCTTGGTGGTCATAAAGCCCAGCGGTGTTGACTATGAATCTTTGAAGGCCCAGGATTTAGTGGTTACTGATCTTGAAGGCCAGATGGTGGAAGGCGATTTTCGCCCCTCTTCGGACCTGGCTACCCATCTGATGCTCTATCGTTCTTTAGCCCAACTGGGCGGAGTGGTACACACGCATTCCCGTTACGCCACCGCCTGGGCACAAGCGGGCCGAGAAATCCCCCCTTTAGGCACGACCCATGCTGACTACTTTTACGGCCCCGTACCCGTCACAGAATGGATGGAGGCTCACGAAATTGAGCAAGACTATGAACTGAATACGGGATGCGTGATCGTCCGCCGGTTTGCTGAACTGGACCCCGAGAGTATGCCCGCTGTTTTGGTGGCCGGTCATGGTCCCTTTTGCTGGGGAGCTTCGGCCCGCGAGGCGGCCCACGTGGCAGTGCTACTGGAGGAGGTCGCGCGCATGGCCTACTACACCGTGACTCTCAACTCCGCCGCGACGTCTATCTCTCGAGCACTCC
>JALLOM010000404.1 GCA_027717865.1 Acidobacteria bacterium AH-259-O06
TCGTAGACGCTCTCTAAAAGCAAGTGGGTCACGACCCAGCTTGGATTGCGAGTGGCGCTCGATGTTCGACTTCAACTTGCTGAAGATAGCGGGTGAACAGATCAAATCTGGGAGTACGTTGAGCGAGGCGCTCGATGCGGCAGAAGGGGAACGGCCGTGAAACCGTACCGGAACCCGACGACGGTGGCAGCTCAGAAGAATGTATCACTGAAAGCAAATACGAGCCCTAGCTCAATTTGCCCGAGACCTTCCACTCGTCACTGGCGTCAGGTTCCCTCAGTACGGTGTCAGCTCCTCTGGAACAGACTCGGATTCTTCAAAGGGCTGGAGGAAATCCGAAGATGCTCCGAGACCCAAAATTCTGGCTTTGGCCTCTTTCCTGGGAATTCCGTACAGGCGTTCCGCTCGGAATGTCACAAAAGAAAGGAAGTGAGGGGATCGAGCCACAGGAAGATAAGAGCGGGCCTCGCTCAAGTACTGCTCCAGGGTCGGTTTTGGTCTGGAGCGCCGTGCCCGAGAACCCTTGAATAACAGTGGCCCGTTGGTTCTAGCTTCTTCAGGCTTCTCTCCCCTCCCCTTGGTTTGAAGATTTCGGCCGACCTTGATGAGATGCTTGTCCGGTATTTTGCAGCGAACCCTCCCCTTGAACTGACTCAGCATAGCGCGATAAATGAACCCCCGGGTCTTTTTCCTATGGCCTCCCAGGATAGGCTGAATCGTGTTATGAGTGCTCGCGTACCCCATTCGGCGAACGGTCTTGGACACTCGTATGGCCAGTTGACGCATAGTGTACCCGGGGTGCTCCGCAATCCAGGCCCGGGCCAGAGCCGCAATCGGCTTTGCTTTCACCCAACTGAGATCTGCTCTTCTCGTCGGCGTTAACTTGGCAATCTCCTCTTCCCAGTTCTTCAGCTGGGGGAATTTTTCGCGAAGTACCATTTCCATGGCCGTGACCACCCTACGCCGTACTTGCGGAACTTTTCCATCCACGAGACGTTGGAGATGGTCAAGGCTAATCGACACGCCCTGCTCGGACATCTTTCGTTGCAGCAAGAGGGCCAACCGTCTGGAGGGAGCTTCACGATGGAAACACTTCCAAACCCAGGCCAGCTGAGTCAATCTGTGCGAACTCTCCAAACTCCGGCTTTCAAGGGATTGACGGATCTCTTGAGCCAGATTCTGCCATTGCTCTCGGACAGAAGCCTCCGAATACAGGCCATGTTCCGTTAAGAGCGTCAGCAACTTCTCCCGTACCTCCCTTCTGACGAGTCGATAGTCCTTTCCAGCCAGTATCTTCTCGAGGTGATTGATACTCCGGTGAATGTCCTGGCATGCCAGTTCCTGCCGGAGGTGGAGAGCCAGGAAGCGTTTTGATTTGCCGGGGTTCAGATGCAGCCACAGTTGAGCCAACGGGACAATGCTTTCGATGGCAACATAGGGAGAAACCCGCTTGCTTTGGGGGATTTGAAGACCTGCGTCAGCCAGGGCTTGTTCAATATCCTCCGTTTTCCGGAAGCCGTCGCTCTCGAGGAGCAGCTCGCGCATGGTCGTCTCGACTTCTCGCGGGACCGTGAAAATTGCACCAGTTAATTGCCGCTTGAGCGTGCGGACATGATACTTGATTCCGCAGATGGCCGAGCGTCGATTTAGCTCGCGTGCTAGCGCTTGGCGAGAAGATCCGGGATTCTTCCGCAGAAACAGAGTGGCCATCGCACGAAGTAGAACTCCTGGTACCCGCTCGGCGGAACCACGGACGCCGTACCCCCACGGCTTTGCAAGAAAAGTTGTGGCTTTCTTTGACCAACTATGCATTGGACTGTCTACATCTAAAGACGACCGCGGTGCCTGGCCCAAGTAGAGAGAAACGCTGAAACGGCTTGTCCGGGCACCTACCCCTAAATTGCAGCCCATTCCGCCTTAAAGGAGAGGCAAGAGAGAAATGCGTTGGCAATGCAGACCTCCGGACCCGGTTTCTGACATCACGTCAAAATTAAGCAGCGCATCCTCAAATCAGATCGCCAAATTTTGCGCTTCGCCCGTTTGCCCATTGCCCTGAACACCCTGGCAACCTCAGAGATCGTTAAAAGCGGTTTGGGAAACCTGGCTGAACAGAGCGTACCTACGCAAAGATGCATTATGAAGTTGCGGACCAGGCCGCAAAGCCACCTTTGAGGCTACGAACATTCTCAAACCCCTTCTGTTTTAAGAACTGCGTCGCCTTTAGGCTCCTTTCCCCGTGCTCGCAGTAAACGATAATCCAGGTCTCGAGGCCAACTGCTGACAATCTGCTGGCCCAGTTCGTTATCAACTTCTAGCGCACCGTCAATCTTTCCCCGTTGGATTTCATAAGGTTCGCGGACGTCCAAAACAGCCAGATCGGAATTAGAGGAGATGCGCTCTTTCGCCTCTTAAACAGTAATCTACAATTCCGCCACCGGGTCGTAGATCTCAACGGATTCATCAACCTTCTCTTGGCAGTATTTGTTGTAGGCGCTGGTGAGCATCTTGGTTAATACTTCCACGCTCTGACCCTCGATCTGGTGTCTTTCGATTATGTGCACCAGTCGACCCTCGCGGAAAAGAGCCATACAGGGCGAACAGGGAGGATATCCAACGAAATACTCCCTGGCTTGGGCTACCGCCTCCACATCATTCCCCGCAAAAGCCGTCGTCAATTCCTGAGGGAGGCTCTCGTTCTTGAGAGACTCTATTACTGCTGGCCTGGCCACACCCGCTGCACATCCACATACGGAATTAATGAATACCAGGCTTGTTTTCTCCTTTTGCGCCACGACGGTATCCACGTCCTCGGCCGTCTTCAATTCCCTGAAACCCTCACGGGTGAGTTCATCACGCATGGGCTGAATCATTA
>JALLOM010000405.1 GCA_027717865.1 Acidobacteria bacterium AH-259-O06
ATCGCTGAGCCGTGGTTTTCAGAACGCCGTATGGACTCTGGGGGGAGTCCCGGAACGTCATCAGACCGACCATCTGGGCGCCGCCACTTTCGGGGGCAAGGAGCGCGAGGACTTCGGCGCCTACTACCTGGCGCTGATGCGTCATTACGGCATAACACCGACAAGAAACAATGCCGGGAGGGCAAACGAGAACGGGGATGTGGAACAGGCCCACTACCGGATTAAGGAACGCATCGACCAGGCTCTGCTGCTACGGGGCAGCCGTGATTTTATCAGTCGTGGGGCATACCACGACTTTCTTAGAAAGATTTTCATGGCCAGGAACCGGAACCGCAGCCAAAGATTGGAGGCCGAAGTGGCAGTACTGAGGCGGCTACCAGCCTACCGTCTCAACGACTACCGGCAATACAGAGTTGCAGTCAGTGCCTGGAGCACAGTTCGTGTGGCCCACAACACCTACTCGGTTCCGGCCCGTCTGATCCGACACGAAGTGACTGCCAGGCTGTACGCCGAGCATGTCGAGATCTTTTTCGCAGGTCAATGTGTTTGTTCCATGCAACGACTTCGCGGAAAGGGGAAAGCCCGCATGCACTATCGTCATGTGATCAGTTCTCTGGTCCGCAAGCCGGGTGCGTTTGCCAATTACCGCTACCGGGAAGAGATGTTTCCTTCGACCGTTTTCCGCCAGGCCTACGACTACTTGCAAGAGAATGATTTAGGCCATGCCAGTCGCCGCTATCTGAAGATCCTTCAATGGTCGGCGATGAACTCGGAGGCATCGATGGAAGCCGCCTTGCGGTGTCTTCTGGACGCCGGTGAAGACCTCTGCTTTGAAAGACTTGTATCGATGGCCGAGGGTCCGGTACAGGAGCCCCTTAAGATCGATATTGTGGCACCGGATCTGTCGTCTTATGACGGCCTGCTGCAGGAGGTGATTCTATGAGTGAGGAACCCTCTTTGAGAATGCGGCTGAAGAACTTCAAGCTGCCGGCCTTCGTCGCCAACTATGAAGAGATGGCGCGCCAGGCCGAGCGCGAAGCGTTGACTCACGAGCGTTACTTGCACAGCCTGGCGCAGGTGGAAGCTTATGAGAGGCATCATCGCAGAATCGCCTTGTTGTTGAGGCGGTCGAGGTTGCCGAGGGAAAAGACCCTGGCGGCATTCGAGCAGGAGCGGCTGCCCAAGAAGATCCGAGCGCTGCTTCCGACTCTCTGTGAGGGGAGCTTTCTATCTCGTGCCGAATGCGTGCTGGCATTCGGGAATCCGGGAAGCGGCAAGACGCATCTACTGTGCGGAATCGCCCATGAACTGATTCAGCATGGTCACGCGGTCTTATTCCTCTCGGTGACTCTGCTGGTGCAACGGCTGCTGGTAGCCAAGCGTGATCTGAGGCTGAGCCAGGAGATCAAGAAACTAGACAAGTTCGAGGCCTTGTTGATTGACGACATCGGCTATGTCCAGCAGGATCGTGAAGAAATGGAGGTCCTGTTTACGTTGCTGGCCGAACGGTACGAGCGGCGCAGCGTCATGATCACGACCAATCTGGTCTTCTCGAAGTGGGACCAGATCTTCAAAGACCCAATGACGACGGCCGCTGCCGTCGACCGGCTGGTGCATCACTCGATCATCCTGGAGTTGAACCTACCCAGCTACAGGGCTGAAAAAGCCAAGGCCAAAATGGACCAGGGAGCAGGGAAAGACAAATGAGAACATCGCCTCCTTCGGAACAGAGACTGAGCTTGAAAGAAGCTTCAGGATGGTTTGCTGCCGGGTGGTCATTCCAGGAAGCGATGGCACTGCTGTCTGACGGCGCCTTCAAGCTGTTCGCCTACCTCTGCCTGCAAGCGGATCGGCCGAGAGGTAGGTATACAGCCCCCTACAAGGAATTGGCCATGAGCCTTGGCAAGTCCAAGCGAGCTATGGGTGGGTATATAGAAGAGCTCCAACAAAAGGGCGTCTGCATTATCTCCCGCGGCAGAAACCAGTACGCCTCAAGTTGTTTTCAAATCACTGACGACTACTGGCCCTATCACCGGTCTCAGGACGCCGCACCCGCAATGGAGAGCACGGATGGGAACCCGTATATATCTTCGATCCGAAAGGCTTTCCTGAGCAGCCGTTGTTCGAGCGGCAAGTTTGGACCTGCAGATATGCGCACTGCCAAAGCCTTTGAACGGCGAGGTGTTCCTTTGTTGGTGGTGCTTGATGCCATTCTGGTGGCAACTTGCCGCAAGTACATCTCGTGGCTCAACGGCGGAATGCCGGCCACTATTGGAGGGCTACAGTACTTTGAGTCCCTGATTGCCGAGATCCAGCAACAACCGTTGCCCGAGGACTATCGACAATACCTACGGCTCAAGAATCAGCAACTCGCGGAAAGCTGGTTGTTGGAAGCTGCAGATCCGAAAACAGCCCCAAAAAGGGGATATCCAGACATGGGCGCCTCGGAGATCGTTCAATAGAGAGGCTCTGGCGAGGTCGTCGTTTGGTGAAAACTGCCAATGTTGACCGGATAGTTAGATTTTTGATGAGGCAACCGATTGCGGGTAGTTAGATTTCTGATGAGGCACAACACTCAAAAGGAGGATTTTGCTGGTGCAAAAAAGTAACCGGCAAAAGGTTCAAAAACAACAGAGACGGGATGATATTGATTACAACCTGACTAGGGAAGTCTAATTGTCGTCGGTAGGGAAATGTAGTTGACGTTCATCAGGGTCTACAGTTTCCTGAATGAAGGCGGGAGTCTTCTTACTGATCTGGCTAGTCGGAGTTGCAGTTTGAATCATCTCTTAAACGGGCCTATCAATCCAGTGGGCAGCCGCTCTATCGCCCAATGAATCCCTCTAACTTTGGAGCATGTCCTGTGCGG
>JALLOM010000406.1 GCA_027717865.1 Acidobacteria bacterium AH-259-O06
ATCAGCAACTTCCTCAGCACGAACCTTTGCCCGTTCAGACCTACCTTATCTCGGCCTTCTGGTCCTGATTGTGGCGGCCCCTTTCGAGAGGCTCAAACCTGTTTTGAGCGTACTTGGGCTGGAGCTGACCACTCTGGAACTGGTGCTGTCGGCGGCACTGCTGCTGTGGTTGATTCTGGCAGTCATTGGCCGGCGTCAGCTGTCGTTCAAAAGTCCGATCAGTTGGCCAAGTCTGCTGCTTCTTGTTGTCATGCTCTTGTCCAGTGGCATCGCAGCCACCCATCCTGGCGAAGCATTTCGCCTCTGTGGACGCTTTGCAGCGGGAATTTTCGTCTATTTTCTCGTGTTCAATGAAATCAAGAGTCATGGTCGCATGTCGGGAATCTCCTCCGCGGCAGTTTTCGCGGGCACTCTAGTGGCTGTGCTCGGCATTCTGGAGTATCTTCACCTGCCTCGGGTCTCCGAGTGGCTTGCCCCCTTCAAGACAGGCCCCATGTATGTCGGGGGGCAATTGAGAGCCTCCTCGACGCTCCAATATCCGACCATCACCTCGATGTATCTAGAAATTACTTTTGGCCTCGGAGTGGGCTTACTCTTGCGTGCCCTGGCTCGATCCAGCGTCCGCGTAACGATCCTTGTCTTTCTCTGTCTGTTGGTCATAGCGGAGGGAATAATACTTACTCAGACCCGGGCGGGACTGCTTATCATGATGATTCAACTGGTAACGGTGGGAGGACTCTACTGCGTCAAAAGGGGGATAGACCGCAGCTTCTGGGTGCTGGTGGCACTGGTTGTTTTCCTTGCGGGACTGCTCGGACAGATGCTCATTTACGATCCGATGTACTGGCTACGTCTGACCACGAGCGGTCAGGAAGGCTGGTACCGCGCACAATTTACAATTCCTTCATTCCTGAAACTTGCTCCCGGTGAGCTGAAGCAAGTTGAAATCACCGTTACCAATGCCGGCCGTGTCCCATGGCATACTGACGGCGAGTCTCCTTTCCATGTTTCCTACCACTGGCTGCACCCCGAGGAGAATGTAGCTCTAGTCTTTGAAGGCCTCCGCACGCCCTTTTCCCGCCCTGTGCGACCCGGGGAAAAAATCCAGGTCCAGGCCAGAGTACTGGCGCCTTCCCAACCGGGTCAATACCGCCTGGCCTGGGACGTGGCTCAGGAAGACCGGCTCTGGTTTAGCACTGAAGAACATCTTGAAGCCTACTCTCGAGCCATTATTGAAGGACCTGCCGTCGAGGGAGAGCTTCGGCCAATTCCGCTTCCGCAACCCCGCTTTCATATAGATCGCCCAACATTGTGGTCAGCGGCCTGCCGGATGCTGTGGTCTCACCCACTTCTAGGGGTCGGTCCCGACCACTTTCGCTTGCTCTACGGCCATTATCTTGACCTGGAAAAGTGGGACCACAGACTGCATTCTAACAACATGTACCTAGAATTCTTGGTAGGGACGGGACTTGTGGGAGGCATACTGTTTCTTTGGCTGTCCTTTGGGGTGCTACGAAGCTTGCAGCAGATCTGGCCAAAGATTGTGGATCGCGACCTTCCACTCTTGCTGGGAATCGGCCCAGCGGTGCTGGCTATTGCCGTTCACGGATTGTTTGATTATTTTCTCGGGTTCACCTCGACCTACATCATGATCTGGACAACCTGGGGTGCGGCTGGGGCGCTATTTTCTTACGTAAAGCAAGGATAATGCGAATCGCATTTGACGGAACGACTCTGAGGCCCTACCAGACCGGAATCGGGTACTACACGGAGCATCTTCTGCTGCACCTGCTTTCTGAGGCTCCCGAGGACGAATTCGTAATTGTGTCAAACAGCGAGGTCACAACTTCCCTGCCACTTCCTAATAGTGTACGACTGTTTGAAGGCTATCGGTTGGCGGTTCGCAGCCTTTGGATGCAGCTCCTGGCCCCCCTGGTTCTAGAGATCGTGCGGCCTGATGTGGCTCATTTTACCAACGCCATTGCTCCCCTACTGAAGCGTGCTCCAACGGTCCTGACCATTCATGATATGACGCTGACACTATTTCCACATCTGCATCCTCGCCGGCGTCTCCTGACCCGCCCTCTGATGAGTCTGGCAGCGCGGCGTGCTGACGCCATCATCGCAGTTTCTCAAACTGCCCGGAGCGATATTCTGCGTGTGACCGGGGTCCCTAAAGAACGAGTGCACCTGATCCGGGAAGCTGCCGCGCCTGTCTTTCGGCCCATCCACGACGAGGATTTGCTGGGGAAAATTCGCCACCGATACAATTTGGCTGAAAAGTTCATCCTCTTCGTGGGGACAATAGAGCCTCGCAAGAACCTCCCGCGTCTTATCCAAGCCTATGGGAAGCTGCGCAAGTCGGGCTTTTCATCTCACCAATTGGTCTGCGTCGGTCCCTACGGATGGGGCTATCGAGAAGTTCGTAAGATAATCGATTTCTTGAACTTGGAAGGAGCTGTTCGCCTCACTGGCTACGTCCCTTTTGAGGATCTACCCGCTCTTTATAATCTGAGCGAGATCTTTGTTTTTCCCTCCTTGCACGAGGGCTTTGGGCTGCCTGTCATTGAAGCCATGGCCTGTGGAACTCCGGTTATCACAGCCCGCAACTCCTCGCTAGCCGAAATCACAGGTGGGTGCGCGGAGTTCGTCGATCCCGAAGATATCGAGTCAATCGCTCAGGCTCTCCACCGCCTGACAGCGGACACGGACCGCCGAGGGGAGCTCAGACAATGTGCCTTGCAACAAGCTCAGCGTTTTTCCTGGCGTCAGGCCGCAAGACAGACCCTGGCCGTCTATCGAAACGTGGCTGGCATTGCGGGGGGCGAGAGAGGAGAAGGCTTCGGAAAACCCGGA
>JALLOM010000407.1 GCA_027717865.1 Acidobacteria bacterium AH-259-O06
CGATTTCAACCACATCACCGGGCTTCATTGCAGTTGTTCGTCCGGGGGTCCCGGTATAAATGACGTCACCCGGCAGGAGCGTTATGAATTGACTGGCAAAACTCACGATCGTCTCAACATTGAAAATCAAATCGCTGGTTCGCTGCTGCTGTTTAATTGCACCATTGAGACGCGTCGTGAGCAATAAATCATTGTAATTGATACCTGCGGCAATGGTGGGCCCGAGACAGGCAAAGGTATCGGAGCCCTTGGCCCGCCACCACTGCAGGTCATTCCTTTGCCAGTCACGTGCACTCACATCGTTGCCACAGGTGACACCCAAAATATAGGCTGGGGCATTATCCACCGATACGCTTTTCGCTTTCTTCGCAATGACAATTACCAGTTCACCTTCGTAGTGGCAATCTTGGGTTCCTGGTGGAATGATGATTGTTCCTTCCGGTTCAAGCACCGCAGACGGCGACTTGAAGAAGAGTTCCGGATTTTTCGGTTTGGGACGGTCGCCCAAATGGCTGCCGTAGTTGAGTCCAACAGCCAACACTTTTGTGGGCTGGCAGGGTGCCAATAGTTTGACATCCTGCAAGGAATAGGTTTTTTCTGTTTGGATCGGCTTGGCGAAGATTGAACCGCTCAGTTCATGGATGGTGTCTTGTTCGAGTAAGCCGTAAGCAACCTGATTACGATATCGGAAACGAGCATACCGTTTTACATTCGACCTGGCATGTAGTAGGGAACGGCTGCGGACCGTTGCAAGCCCGACCCCTATGCCACCTAGAAACGTTCGCCTCGAAATTGCCATAAGTATCCTCCCTCCGCCGAAATGGCTCGGATAGATTCATGCCACACACCAAGTGTGACACGGCCTATCGATCGATCATAGAGAATCAAAACAGAGCCGCGACTGTGAAGGAGCGGAGCAAAAAGCAACACTTCGGCAACCAAAGGCTTACAGCAGCACGTGTTCGATTTCCTGCCGCTCCCTCACGGTCGCAGCTCTGTTGCATCCCGATCATGGTTCGGGATCAAGTCTTTTCTTCGGATCAAGATGGTCGCCACGCAGGCGCACCTGGGCGCACTGATGAAAACTCACAAGAAAATCGATTGAACGTTGGCAAGCGACAACCGCATCGGAAGCGGGGAGCTATTTGCTCCCCGCTTCCACAAACCCAGTAGGTCTTATTCGCTGGGCATGGCAACGGAGCTGACCTTGATGGTGTTGCTCTCCTTGTCGAACTCGCCTTTCACCGTGACCTCGTGCCCTAGATGCTTTTCGGCCTCCGAGCCTTCGATGTCCAGGATAAAGTGGCTGTCCTTGAGAGCCAGGGCCCACTTGGCGCCTTTCTTGACGCAAGCTTGGGCGCAGCCGACGTGAGCGGCCTTTGCGGCCTTTTCATAGTTCTTGGCGCAATTCGCGTCGGCTATCCAACCGGTCCAGCTCCCCTTGTCTCCGGCAATACTGAAGCTGGTAAAACCAGCAACCAAAATTGCCGCCACGGTCAAGCAAAGTATCTTCTTCATGGGTGTTCACCTCCTCTAAAAACTAGGCTTAGGATATCTATTGGCTTTCATAGTGTCAATAGTGTCAATATGTATACCACCGTCGCTTCGCGAACTCGATGCCGTCGCGCTCGCCACAAACGCCGCCGTACTTACGAAGCCAGGCTAAGGGTTTCTGTGATCCGCCGTGCCACAATCTGGTCTTCGCCCGGCTGTAGCATCCACACCGAAACTTCCAGAGAATCTTCCACATTCGGGCGAACTTCGATCGAAGGTTCTCCTTCGCGAAGCCGCTGAGCCACCTCGCTGGGGCGAATTTTGGTTTTACTCTGGTCCCAGCGGATACGAAGATGCGGTGTCTGGTTTGCAATTTCAGGGACAAACGTTTCGCTCTGAACGCCTGGTATGGTCTTCACCTGTTCGGCGATCAACTCCACCCGCTTCTCCCACTCGTCCCAATCCTTCTGGTGATCCCGCTTGACATACAGTTCTACCGCCACCATCATGGCCAGCAATTCTTCCTTATTTACCTTCATGCCACGGCCAATGGTATTAGCATGGGGCAAAGTGTTCAGCCGAGCTGCCTTGATCAAATCTTTTCTCCCCAGCAGCAGTCCCGCACTTTGCGGACCGAGGATTCCCTTGCCACCGGAAAAAGTCACCAGGTCATAACCCAACCTTAGGAACTTAGAGAGATTTTCCACGGGCGGCACATCGGCTGCGCCGTCGATAAAAGTTGGAACGCCGTGCTTTTGGCCCAACTGAGCAAATTCGGCAGCTTTGATCTGACCTATAGGCTCATTTTTATTCAGAAACAACATCATGGCGGTCCGCTCGCTGACAGTATTCTCAAACTCCTCGGGCGTTTCGATCTCTACCATACGGATCCCACAATTGCGCACCGCGTGCTCGTAGCTAAAACGGTGGGATTTTTGAATGATGACCTCGTCCCGCATACTGGTTGTGTCCGGCAGGGCACGGATGAATTCCTCATTGTTTCCGGTCATGCAAGCGGCTGTTCCGAGGGTGAGAGCAGAGGCGGCACCAGCAGTCACCATCGCCGCTTCAGCCCCGATCAGAGATGCGATCCGCTCGCCAACCGCGTCATGAAGTTCGTCCAACCGAACGAATATTTGCGACGCGTACTCCCAAGCTTGGATCACTTCCGGGGGCATCAGGGATCCTGTCAGCCTGGTATAGGTTCCTGCCGCGTTAATCAAGGGACGGACCCCGAGTTCGGACAGGTAGTTCCGGGCAGTGGAAAGTCGGAAATTGGAGCAAAAGCTGCCGAGGAACGGAACAGTCGATAATGCCATCAAAAAGCGTCGTCTGTTGATCATAATGAAACCCTCC
>JALLOM010000408.1 GCA_027717865.1 Acidobacteria bacterium AH-259-O06
AAATGTGAAATTCGCATCCGCGCCATAGGTGCGATTAAAGTGCCCACCGCCTTCCTGTTTGTTGATGAAAAGCACACCAATATCTGAATTTCGAAAAACATCCCGGCGGACGCGGGCGACCGAGAAGTTGGTGGAGGGGGTTTCCTCAAATTCATCTGCCTGCATGGAGATGATGCCCAGACGATATTTGCCTGCCCTCCCGGTCAGGCGGGCGCCGCCCAGGATGGGAATCAGCTGACCCTCTGAAATTCCAATTCGCCGGCTAAAGAAAGGAATTAAGTCATTTCGGGGTCTAAAGCGGCCACTGCGGCTGCTGCGCCCAGAGGATCCCCTGAATCCGACGCTGCCAAACTCAAAGATTTCGCGATTCTCCAGGAAGAATTCCCGTTTTTCCGGAAAGAAGAGACTGAAGCGAGTGAAATTAATCTGCGCCTCGTCGGCTTCAACCTGGGAAAACTCTGTATTCGCGGTTAGATCGAGTGTCAGCTCTGAACTAATTCCATATTTGATGTCCAGACCGGCATCGGGGGTAAAATCAATATCATCGTTCTCCCGGCGCAGCACGGGCGCAGAAATATAGGGCTTAACGTAGAGGTTGCGGCCTTGACGGACACCGTTGATGCCTTCTAGTGTTCCCGCCAGGGAGACGCGATATAAACGATAGGGACGTGGGATAGGCGACCAGTAGGTGTCTTCGTTCTTGCGCCGGATACGGCGGTTAAAATTGACACCCCAAAGCTGGCTTTCGCCACCCGGAAAGCGCAGCGTCTTAAATGGAATGGCAAATTCGGCCTGCCAGCCCGAATCGGTGATCTTCGCCTTGACGAACCAAACGCCGTCCCAATCGCGATTATAGCTGAAACCATCTGCGCCGGTCTGCATGTCGCTCCGGGCCCCTTTGGGGTTCGTACTGAAGACAATTCCGTTGCGATCGTCGTCAAAAGTATCGAAGACAACCTGGAACATATCGCCATCGCGGTAGTAAAAATCCCTCGCCATATCCTGGACGATAATTCCCCTTTTACCCTCTGAGTCGAAACAGTAGACTCCAACGTAAAGGTTCTGGCGATCATAGAGAAGGCGCACCTCGGTGGGCTCGCTGGCCGGTTTCCCCATAAGGGGTTCCGACTGGATAAAATCCTTGGCCGGCTCGGCCAAGTTCCACTCGAGCTCATCCAGTTCACCGTCAATTACGATCGCTTCTTCCTCCACGTAAAACGCTGAGACTTTTTTCTCCTTATGGATGCTGAGGTAGTCGATTTCAGCGCAAAGATTGGCGCTGCCGAAACAGGCTACGATAAGCAAGCCGACTTTCAGGCACACTCGTACCCCTTGAACCATATTGCTAGTATACGCAGTCACCTGATTTTGTTTCGTGCTTTCATTCAGCACGAAAGCACGAAGGTTAGAAGAGGAAGATGTAGCGAAGAACAAACAAGATGGAGAAGACGGAAATCAAAAGTGGGACTTCTCTTAGTTGTCCCCGCACCGTTTTTAACAAGGTGTAGGAGATGAAGCCGAAGGCGATCCCTTCAGTGATGCTGAAAGTCAGAGGCATGACTAAGATGGTGAGGAAAGCCGGGATGGCTTCGCCAAAATCATCCCAGTCGATGTGGCTGACATTTTTCAGCATGAAGCAGCCCACAATAATCAGCGCGGGCGCAACAACTGGATACAAGTGCAGTCCTTCCCCGTATTGAATGCCGCCTCCGATCATTTTCACCAGTGGCGAAAAAAAGATAGCCAGCATGAACAGTGTTCCGGTCACCAGATTAGCCAGGCCGGTGCGGGCGCCGGCAGTGACGCCCGCAGCACTCTCGATGTAACTGGTGACGGTGGAGGTTCCCAACAAAGCGCCGGCGCATGTTCCCACAGCATCGGACAGCAGCGCTTGCCGAGCCCGCGGCAGGGTACCATCTTCCTTAAGCAATCCCGCTTGCTGGCTGACTCCGATTAGCGTTCCCACCGTGTCGAACAAATCCAAAAAGAAGAACACGAAAATGATTGACAAACTCTCAAGTTGCAGTACACGGGCAAGGTCCAATTTGAACAGGGTCGGTCGAATCGAGGGTATGCCCCCTACGAATCCCTGATATTGCACCAGTCCGCTCACTAGAGCCGCCAGGAGGGTCAGCAGGATTCCAGCCAGGATGGCACTTCTGATCCCCAGGGCGAGCAGGGTGGCCATGACAGCCAGGCCAAATAAAGCAATCAAAACCGGGGTTGCTCTCAGGTCTCCCAATCCCACCAAAGTGCCAGGATTGTCTACCACTATGCCACTCCACTCCAGCCCCACCACCGCTATCAGCAGACCAATCCCCACGGCAATAGCATTTTTTAGAACCGGCGGGACGGAATTGAGGAGCTGTTCTCGCAGTCCCACGAAAGACAAGAGAACAAAAAGAAGGCCGGAGATAAAAATGGCTCCCAGCGCCTGCTGCCAGCTGTAGCCCAGGGTCAGGACTACCACGTAGGTAAAGAAGAAATTGTGTCCCATCCCCGGAGCCAGAGCGATGGGGTAGTTGGCTAGAAACCCCATTAAGAAGGTTGCCAGTGCACTGGCAAGGCAAGTTGCCACCATGGCTGATTCGAGATCGAGCCCCGCTGCGTTCATCACCACCGGCTGAACAAAAATGATGTAAGCCATGGTCATGAAAGTCGTGACTCCCCCAGAGAGCTCCCGGCGCACGGTGGTGTGATGCTCGTGTAATTTAAAAAGTTGTTCCCACATCAATCACTCCCTTTTGTTGGCTCCCGAATTCTTAAATTGCCTATCGGCAGCTGGAGAGATTATCAGGAAAAACAGTCCAAGGGCCAAGCCCCATGCGCTTGAGCC
>JALLOM010000409.1 GCA_027717865.1 Acidobacteria bacterium AH-259-O06
GAAGCCGAGGAAGTTGAAGGTCTCAGGCTTACCCCGTCCTTGCCGCTGTCGATTAGCCGCCGCACGGCGACCGAACTCGATCAGGCGGGTTTTATCCGGGTGCAGTTCCAGCCCGAACTCCGCAAAGCGCTCGCTCAGGGCTGTTAGAAACTGCTCGGCCTCATGGCGATGCTCGAAACCGACAACGAAATCATCGGCAAACCTGACGATGCGAACATCGCCCCGGCAGTGCCGCTTTCGCCATTGGTGAGCCCAGAGGTCGAACACGTAGTGAAGGTAGATGTTCGCCAACAAAGGCGAAACACTCGCCCCTTGGGGTGTTCCTTCGTCGCTGCGCATTCGCTTTCCGTCTTCCAGCACGCCGGCTTTGAGCCATTTCTGGATCAGTCGCACGACGCGCCTGTCCGCAATCCGGTGCTGAACGAACTTCACCAGCCATTCGTGGACGATGGCGTCGAAGAAACCACGAACATCTGCGTCCAACACCCAGTTCACCCCGCTCCGTTCGATTCCGACACACAACGCATCCAACGCATGATGCGGACTGCGCCTGGGACGGAAACTGTAGGAGAAGCCGAGGAAATCCACCTCATAGACGGCGTTGAGCACCCGGACGACCGCACTCTGGACGATCTTATCCTCCAGAGCCGTCACTCCCAAGGGCCTTTGCCTTCCGTCCGTCTTCTCTATGTAGGTCCGACGAACCGGCTTCGCTCGGTACGCTCCTCGCTTCAACCGTTCGGAGAGATCCTGGAGATTGGACTCCAAGTCCTCGCCGTACCATTGCCACGTCACACCGTCCACCCCCGGAGCGGCTTTGCGCTTGAGGCGGAAGTACGCCTCCCGAAGACGATCGATGCTGTAGACGTGGTGCAGGAGCGCCGTGAGCCGCAACTCCTTGTCCTTCTTCGCTGCTCGACGTATCCGTTCCAGCGCGCTGGGCATGTTTTCCCGGCTCGGTGTCCGGAACATGTTTTGCTGGTGCGGATTCCCCTTGGCCAGGCGCCTTCCCTCCACCCCCTCCGCACTTGGTACGGCTTCGGTTGGCTCGCCCTTAGGTCCTCCCTTGGCTGTATCCGGCGTTTCCGCCTGCGTGCCCGCATAGGGATCGCCATAGACTCGCTTCCTCCGCTTCCCTCCTTTGTTCGGGGGCTTCGCTGGTACTACGCGCCTGTCTGATTTCCCCTGTCCGTTCATCGCCGACTTCCGTCCTTGGACTTCCCGGCGCGGCCCGCAGCACCATCCGCCACGGGCGAACATGGGATCTCCCGGTTCTCGCGTGAGGTGTTTCCGTGCATGCTCAAGGTCTCAGACCGCGCAAGGTCTCGACGCTCCTTGCCGATTGCGGCGCGCCGAGTGTTGCCTTCCGCATGTGAGAACAACGTCGGCACCTTGGACGATGAATTATTACGCGGCTCGATACTCGGCCTACACGTACCCCTGTCAACGCTTCGCACCAAACCCTCACGGGCTGACACGCATGACTCGGGGCCAGCGTGGCTGGCTATTCCTTCGCTGTACGGCTCTTGCATCCGCAACACCCCACCGGTTTATCCCGGCACACTCTCACACAGATTCTCACACAGAAACTCAGGGACCCTTCCCCCTAACTGTGCCGCTTTTTAGATCTCGAAAAGCGTTCTCTAATGCTGCCTTCACTGAGTAAGCAGTGCCGCTATCGAAATCGAGGGCTAACCGTATAGCTCTCCCTGGGTGAATCAAGTTTCTTGCATCTTTAGCGCACATGCCTATCTCGTGGGTAGCATCTCCAATCATTTCAAGCTCATGTGCAACCTCTAAACATGAATGGAGACCCCAATCTTCCAAGTCTTTCACTTCCCCCTTCTGCTTTGGTGCCGATTTGGCCTTGATTGCTTTGTGTTTGACACCACTAAGCATGTCTAAAAGGACCGCTTCCAACAAAGAACCACCCAGGACTGTTGCAGCTTTCCAATGCCGGTGCTGGAGATATGATTCGAACTCCGACAGGTCTTCTCTGAGCATTGTTCTGTACGCGAGGTCTTTAACAAAGTCGAGTCCCGCAATTTCCGGGGGGATGAATTGCTCAGGACAATTCTTGAGGATGCGACGTATTTCAACCAAGGCGTTTTTTCTTCCTGAGACAGGTATGTGTTTAAGTTCACGATCCCCCCCGCCTTCTGATATCTCGTCGAGCACTGCTCTGATATGGCTGGTAGCTTGGCTCAACAATATGTAATCATCGTCGTCTGTAGGTAAAAGCTCATCCGGTAAAGTCTTTATAAAATCCAGCAAGTTTTCGAAGCTTCCACGACGTTGCCCTACGATAACCCTATCAGCCTTATCAGGGGACATATTCGCCTCTGGAAAGTAACGATCAATAAACGACACTATACTTTTAGGAGAGAGAGAACGTTTCATGGTGCTGATTATATCGCCTCAACGGCATTCGACAGGACTTGGTTCCGCAGCCTATATACACATTCTGAGCACAAGGTAGAAAAGGCTGAATTTCGAGTCAAATTGGCTGTGGGTTAGACCATTGGCTGAAAAACTGACCTTTCCAACAGAAAGGAGATACAAAGCATGATTCTACAGATTGACGACAATTACCGGATCACTTCTGATGCCACTGAGGTGCTTGAGGCGCTTTTGGCAAAATGGCGAATCCCTGGCGTACGTGAAAGAGCAATTGGGACACGCTAGCATCAGCATGACCTTGACACGTACGGGCATCTTGTTCCAGGGAGCAACCGCAAGGCTATGGACCGGTTACCGACAGAGGAAGAATCCTTAGATGAAACATCTGCTCAGGAG
>JALLOM010000041.1 GCA_027717865.1 Acidobacteria bacterium AH-259-O06
ATTGCTTCCCAGGCGGCGGGAAAACCAGCATAGGGAGCGATGTGGAGAAGTGTCTCCAGGAGTTCCTCTCGAGTGGCTCCGTTTCTGTGCGCCATTCGGATATTCAGCTCCAACCCACGATTTCGTCCGAGTGCAGCTAGAGCCGAAATTGTGCACAAACTTTTGATTTTGCGATCCAGCTGTGGGCGGGCCCAGACTTCACCGGCCAAAAAACCGACCACGTACTTTTCGAAGTCCGGACAGATTTCTTCCCAGCTTTGGCGGACCTCTCGTGCCCCTTTTGCTCCCAGCATTTCATCCAGGATTTTCAATCCGCGATCTCTATTCATAGTGCTCCTTTGAAAAAATTGAGACTGACTCAAAGTTTGTAGCCACCACAGACGCGTATCGCCTGCCCGGTGATGTTTCTGGCAGCACTGGAAGCCAAAAACAGTACCAGAGCAACAACGTCATTAGAACTCACCATCTGCTCAAGGGCGGCACGCTTTTTAAACTCTTCTTCGACCGCTCTCTTGGTTCGCCCTTCCGCTTCAGCCCGGTGAGTGATGACGCGGTCCATCCGCTCCCCTTTCACCGGACCCGGGCAGACGGCGTTCACACGCACTTTGTAAGGTCCAAGTTCCACCGCCAAGGTCTCGGTCAGGGCAATCAACCCGCCTTTGGAAACGGCGTAGGGGCTGCGCAGAGGATAGGCCTGTACCCCTGCCACCGACGAGATGTGAATGATGCAGCCAGAACGGCGAGACATCATGTGAGGAGCGATGGCACGATCGCACAAAAAAGCGCCCGTCAGGTTCACCTTGATGGTACCCTCCCACTCAGACGGAAAAACTTCCACCAGTGGTGCGGTAGGACCTTCAATACCCGCATTGTTGACCAGAACGTCGATCTGTCCCCATCTTTCCAACACCTGTTCAACGGCCTTCTCCACCTGGGTAGGGTCTGTCAGGTCGAGAAATATATCCAGGGCCTGTTCCCCTTGTTGGCAAATTTCCGCGGCAGTTTCAGTGGTCCCTTCGATTCCGGTGACGGCAATACGGTACCCTTCCGAGCTAAAGGCCAGGGCCATCTCTCTTCCCAGGCCCTTACCGGCGCCGGTGATGAAAACAACCGGTGGCATAAATCGATTATAAGAGAAAGGGGGTAGAAAGGGGATCAGACCTTGAGTTTTTCGTTTTTGGACTCAAAAACGAAAAACTCAAGGTCTGACCCCCTTTCTGAGCAGTGCCACGAGTTCACGAGGTGATGGGAGAAGGATGACAGCCAAAGCAACAACAAAAGGAAACACCCTTTCCATCGCTCCTCCTTGAGTTTCTGCAAAGGAGTAAGCGAGCACGCTAAGAGAAAAACCTAAAACCATCGCCGCCAGGCTGCGCCCCGCTGAAACCACTCCTCGCAGGGCGGTGACTACGAGCAGCGGACCAAAGGCGGCTCCCATGGCCGTCCAGGCGAAGAGGACGGGGGCAAAGATCTCTTGACTGCCAAGAAGTGCAGCCAAAACGGCACCGAGACTGAGCACTAAGACAACTACTCGAGACCGCAGCAGAAGGCTTCCAGCTGTGGGACCTCCCAGTCTCAGATCATGGGTAACCGAAGAGGCAGCTACCAGCAGTTGGCTGTCGGCAGTGGACATGATAGCAGAGAGAACCGCAGCCAACATGACTCCCGAAAGAACGGCAGGGAAAAGCTGGTTGGCGGCCACGATAAACACGACTTCCCGGTCCAAAAGCTGGGGATAAAGGATGCGTCCACACAGACCCAACAGAAGCATTCCGGAGTAGACGACGACGGCCCAGCCAATGGCAATCAGCTGAGCACGCCGCAAAGATGCTGATCCTTCGCGCAGTGCCATGAACCGATTCACCACGTGAGGCTGGCCTGGATAGCCAAGGCCGATCCCGAGAAGCCCCAGGATGAAACCAAGCCCGGCCATCGGCGCCAAATTGCCGGTCAAACTCAAGTAGCCTCCGCTTTCCAACTGACTAAGTCCCGTCAGGAAGCCGCTCGGTCCACCTATTGCTGCCAAAGCAGCCAAGGGAAGGATCAAAGAGGTCCCTGCCATCACCAGGCCCTGGAGCGTGTCGGTCAAGCTGACCGCCCAGAACCCTCCCAGGAGTGTGTAGAGAACCACCACACCACTGCCCACCAGGATGCTGGCGGTTAAGGAAAGCCCAAAAGTCTCACTGAAGGCCTTCCCCGCCCCTTGAAATTGTGAGGCCACATAAGTACCCAGGGAAACCAAGACAATGAACGAGGCCACCCTGGAAAGGGTCCAACTCAGAGGGCGCTCTGCTGCTCCAGCCAGAATTTCGGTGACTGTTAATGCTCCACTGCGGTGACTGAGCCGCTGTAAGGCGGGAGCCAGTACGTACCAATTCAAAACAAAGCCGCCAACGCAAGCTGGAAAGAGCCAGAGCGCGGAAAACCCCCAGGCATAGGCGGCTCCACTCACTCCAAGCAGTGTCCAGGCGGAAGAGGAACTGGCCGAGGCGCTAAGAGCGGCTACTGTGGGTCCCAGAGCGCGACCGCCCAAAAAGAAATCCAATCCGTCACGGGTTTTCCTCTTAGCCAGGACGCCAATCACAATTAGCGTCACCTTGTAAGCGATCAGGGTAATGAGAACGGCGGCTTCTCGGGTCACGGATCACACGGATTTAGGCGGATTTACACGGATGCATTACGAAGTATCTAAAACGTTGTCAATTTTCCACTTGGGCTTTGGTGATCTGGTCGAGATACCTGCGGGCGATGTCGAGGTCCTGGCGGCTGCGGAAGAATCGCTTCCGAATTTTGCCCCGGCGCTGCTCAGCCAGCAGTGGATACCTTTCCAATAACCCTTCAAAGACAGCGTCCAAAAGCGAGCCGGGATCCGGTTGGTAAGAAGCCTTCTTCAACTTCTGGGCCTCTCGGCAAAGCTCAATCAAACGACTGTGCCCGACCTGAAAGAAGGACTGGAGGTAATGATGTCGCACACCCTCGGCAGCCTTTTGAAGATTTCCTTTTGCCCACCAATCAAGCCCCAAATTCATGCCCGTAATCGCCTTCCGGATACCTCTTTTAACCCGAACTGGATCGGCCGGCGAAGCACAGTCTGCGGACAAAACTTTGTTACAGACAAAGAAGAGCTCTTCTAATAAGGTTTGGGATTCCTGGGGGCAAGTGATCAGAGCCAGGGCCTGAAACAGCAGCAGGGAGCCTTTCGCCTGCTCGGGCAACCTGACAGGCAGGGTACCCACTTGCCGGATTTGCTCCCACTTCTTTTCCGACAAAGATTCCTCGGGCGGAAGAAAGGTATAAATTTGGACGGCATCGAAGTAATCCTGAAAACCCATCTCTTCCACACGTCTTTTGCGATTTTGATAGGCGATTTCTTCGATTTCAATCGAGGTCCGAGCCCGACTCGAATCAATCAGAAGAGGTGCATAACTGGGCTCCAAGTCGTAAAGACGTAGAATCAAAGCACGAAGCAGGCGGGCTTTGTCAGGATTTTCAGGCAGCAGGATCAAATAATTCTTATCGGGAGTCTCCAGCCACTCTCCTTCCTCCGGTTCCGCTTCGTACTCGTCTTCTTCGACCTTTGCATAAGCTTTCATCTGCCGTTTGAAAGTCAGTTCCCATAATTCCGGGTCAGCGGCGCGGATGAGCTTTCGTGCCACCGCATCTTCGGCACTGGTGATATACTTTTCCCAGTAGAGAAAGCCTCCAGTGCTCATCCGATCGCGGGACCATAAATCCAAGTCAAGAATCCCTGCCCACTGTTTTTCGGTGACATGAGGCAGGAGCCTTGAGATCTCTTCATCGTCTAGCTGCTTCAATCCAAAAAAGAGATGTGGCACGGGCACTCGTAGGATGCGTCCCCGTGTCTCAGCAGTTTCAAGCATTTTGCGTACGTCGACTGGCGCATAGACACCTCGGTAGACTAGCTCCTCAGGACGACGAATTCGTGTGGTTCTTCTTTCGGTTTCTTCACTCACTTTACCCATTATAAGGGATGAGCCGCTGACAGCTGACAACTGACAACACAACTGACAGTTGTCAGATATCAGATGTCAGCTGTCAGTTGCTTTTACTTTGCTCGCACAATTGGTCGGCGCGGCGAATGGGTTCGGGCAGTCGAAAACGCCGTGTCACGGCCAGAGTCCAGCGTAGACATTCCTCAAGTGGAAGACCGTAGCCGACCGAGACAAAGACGGGCTTCACACCGGTGCGTGTGCGCAGCACCCTTCCGATGACTTCTCCCTGATGTACCAGATTCGTGCAGGATCCTCGCCTGTTGCTCGGCTGCCGGTACTCGCCACAGAGGCGTGACTTTCCAATACCAACCGTTGGATGCGTTAGCCACAGTCCCAGGTGAGCAGCGATCCCCAAGCGCCTCGGATGGGCTCTTCCATGGCCGTCCACAAAGATTAGGTCGGGCAGAGTAGAAAGTTTATCGATAGCTTTCAGGATAGCCGGGATTTCTCGGAAGCTCAACAGACCGGGAACATAGGGAAAGGGGGTTTTCATTTTCGCCACCGCCGATTCTGTGGTTTGAAGATCAGGATAGGAAAGAACCACCACGCTCGCCACAGACTCCTTCCGTTCACGGATATAAGCCACATCTACGCCGGCAACACTCTTCGGGGAATTGAGCTTCAGATCCGTCCTGACCTGGTCTTTCAGCTGCTTCTGAAGCTGAATGGCTTCCTTGGGAGTGAGGTTCCACGGATGCATTTGACAGTCCTCAAATTCTATCTTATAGTCCGTCACACTTGAATGAGTCACAGCTCTCGATTGTGCGAGATGGGGCGATAAGGGCGGAGTGATGTTCTGGATCTCAATAGGGATCGTTGTCCTTTTAGTTGTGTGGATTGTGAGCATCTACAACGGGTTGGTGGGCCTGCGAGTGCAAACCCGCAATGCCTGGGCTGATATCGACGTGCAGCTTAAGCGTCGCTACGATCTGATTCCGAACCTGGTGGAGACGGTCAAGGGTTACGCGGGACATGAAAAACAGACTTTAGAAGCCGTCATTGAAGCCCGAAACCGAGCCATGTCTGTTCAGGGACCTGCGGAACAGGGACAGGCTGAAGGGATGTTGACTCAGGCGCTGAAATCGCTCTTCGCCCTGGCGGAAGCTTACCCTCAGCTTCGTGCCGTCGAGAGCTTTACTCAACTACAGAACAGTCTGAATCAGATCGAAGACACCCTTCAAAATGCCCGCCGCTATTACAATGCCGTGGTACGGGATTTTAACACCAAGATCGCTCAGGTCCCTTCCAATCTGGTAGCTGCGATGTTCAGTTTTACACGCCGTGAATTCTTTGAAATTCCCGCGCCGGAGCGGGAAACTCCGCGCGTGAGCTTTGAGACGGGCTCAAGTTAGGCCATCTGCAAGTCAAATGTTTTTTCGCGCCTGGCTCCTCTCCATTCCGTTGCTTTTCCTCGGAGCTCCATGGGCGAGTGGACCTCTGCTGGCTCGTTCGCTTGTCCACGAGAGTTTTCAGGCCAACATTCGCATTCACCCAAACGGGGAAATCGAGGTGACCGAAATCATTCAAACTCGCTTTACGGGATCCTGGAATGGCATTTACCGGTTCATCCCCGTCGATTATCGAAGCCCGCGAGGTTTCAGTTACAAGCTTCGCCTCGAGTTGGAGAGTATAACCGACAATATGGGCCAGCCTTTACGCTATAAGAGCACGCGAGAAAGACACTACGTAAACTTCAAAATCTGGATTCCAGGTGCCAAGGACTCGACGCGGACGGTGGTCATTCAATACCGGGTCCGTCACGCTCTCCGATTTTTTGAAGAATATGAAGAGTTTTACTGGAACGTCACGGGCGATGAAGGGGCGGTGCCCATTGAATCAGCGAGCACTCGCATCCAGCTGCCCACAGGTGTCACGGGACTTCGAGGCGTGGCCTTCGCAGGACCCCTTGGTTCTGTCGAACAGGCAACCCAGGTCGAGGTGGCCGAGAACATTGTGACGGTCGAAGCACTGCGCTCTTTGAATATGCGCGAGGGATTGACCGTGTCGGTGGTCTGGGATCCCGGAGTAATTCACAGGCCGGGAAGCCTCGAAAAGGCCCTCTTCTTCATTTCAAATAACTGGATTTTCGCCATTCCGCTGCTGGCCTTTATCCTCATGTTTTGGCTCTGGTACACTCGCGGTCGCGATCCTCGACTGCGCCCCATTGTTCCTCAGTATGTGCCTCCTGGTGACATAACACCTGCGGAGGTGGGAACCCTCCTGGACAACTCTCCCGATCTCAGAGACATCACAGCCACACTTGTTGATCTCGCGGTAAGAGGATATCTGCTCATCGAAGAGACGGAAAAGGATCAATGGTTTGGTCTGTGGTCAAAAAGCGAATATCGCTTTATTCTTCGCAAACAGCCCTCGGACTGGTATGATCTGCAGCCTCACGAGCGAGAGTTCTTAGGGGCCATCTTCTCGGATGGAAGTCTGCAATCGGTTGAACTCTCTGATTTACAGAATAAGTTCTACAAGGATCTTCCAGCTATCCGCGATCAGATTTTCAAGCGACTCATCGCGCGGCGCTTTTATGTGACACGCCCTGACAAAGTGAAACGGCGGTATCTGATCCTTGCTGTGGTCTTGGCAGCTATTCCGTTTTTCGCATTCACAGCCGGTGGTGATTTCCTCGGCCAAACTCCCGTCAGCTTGATCGTGGCTGGTTTCCTGAGTGCCGGATCCATCGCCTTCTTCGGTTGGTTCATGCCGGTGCGGACACTGCTGGGAACCCGCTTTCTGGAGCGCATACTTGGCTTTGAAGAATTTCTGGAGCGCGTCGAGTCAGATCGTTTCAAGCGAATGATCAAAGGGCCTGAGATGTTTGAGAAGTATCTGCCCTTTGCCATGGCTTTGGGGGTTGAAAAAAACTGGGCAGAGGCCTTCGCCGACATCTACCGGGAGCCACCGGACTGGTACCATGGTTCCAGCTTTCGTGGATTCCACACCCGCTCTTTTGTCTCTAATTTGAATCGTATGTCGACGCAGACAGCGGCCGTCATGTCTTCTTCACCCCGCAGTTCCGGAGGCTCAGGTTTTGGTGGTGGAGGTGGTTTCAGCGGAGGAGGTTTCGGCGGCGGCGGCACAGGCGGCTTTTGAAGAGCAAAGGAATTCAGGAGCCAGGAGGCAGAATTCAGAATCCAGAATCCAGAATCCAGAAGACACAGAAGAAAACGAGAAGATCTCTTGCTGATCAGGTGAGATTTCCGTTCGCTAACCACGTCATTTTCGGGACACCCAATTTAACTTAGTTATTCTGGATTCTGACTTCTGACTCCTGACTCCTGGCTCCTTCCTCCCTCCTTCGTTCGTACTCACGGATTTGGTCTTCGTACTGGAGGGTCAAACCAATTTCATCCAGACCTTTCAACAGGCACTCCCGGTGAAACGAGTCCACCTCAAAGTGATACTCCAAGTCGAGCTGGTCGGTGATGGTCTGTGACTGGAGATCAATGGTGAGTTGGTATCTCAGATTGGCTCTGGCGCGCCCAAAGAGCTCCTCGACCTGTTCTTCAGAAAGGCGAACCGGAAGTAGGCTGTTCTTAAAACAGTTGTTGTAAAAGATATCAGCAAAAGAAGGAGCGAGAATGGAACGGAAGCCATGGTCCAGTAGTGCCCAGGGAGCATGCTCGCGGGAAGACCCGCATCCAAAGTTGGCACGTGTCAGAAGAATGGTGGCAGCCTTAAAACGGGGTTGATTCAGCTCAAAATCCGGATTAAGCGAGCCATCTTCATTAAATCGCCAGTCATAAAACAGGAACTGTCCGTAGCCCGTTCTTTCGATCCGCTTTAAAAACTGCTTGGGGATAATCTGGTCGGTGTCGACATTGACGAGGTCAAGCGTGGCAACAAGACCTTTGTGCTTAGCAAATGGCTGCATAGGTTTAACTGCTTTCGTGCTTTATCAATTGGTGCTTTCGTCTCTTCGTGCTTTCGCCAACACGAAATCACGAAGGCACGAAATCACGAAAGGCCTGTTGATCCGTTTCGCAGTTAGGTCAATAATCAGTTGAATTTTGAAGCGAGGACCCGATTTAAATCCATTCACGAATATCCTCGAAGTGCCCTGCAATTGCCGCGGCGGCAGCCATAGCCGGGCTCACCAGATGGGTGCGTCCACCACGCCCCTGCCGGCCTTCAAAGTTACGGTTGGAGGTGGAAGCGCAGCGTTCACCTGGCTTCAGAATGTCTGGATTCATACCCAGGCACATGCTGCAGCCTGACTCTCTCCAGTCAAATCCCGCCTCTGTGAAAATTCGATTAAGACCCTCCTTTTCGGCCTGCTTCTTGACCTGCTGCGATCCCGGGACCACCATGGCGTAAACTGAGGAAGCAACTTTCCTTCCCTGAACCACTTCTGCCGCTGCACGCAGGTCTTCGATTCGTGAGTTGGTGCAGGAGCCGATGAAGATTCGATCGAGCTTAATCTCCTGGATGGGAATTCCAGGCTTGAGTGCCATGTACTCAAGGGCCCGACGCACCGCTTTACGGGCATTTTCATCGGCAAAAGACTCGGGATCGGGAACCTCGCCGGTCACGTCAGTAACCATTCCCGGATTGGTTCCCCAGCTCACCTGAGGAGCCAAAGCAGAAACATCCAGCTCCATCTCGCGCTCAAAAGAGGCCTCGTGATCAGTGGAAAGCGTCTTCCAATATTCAACTGTCTCCTCAAAGAGCTTGCCCTGAGGCACATAAGGACGCCCCTCCAGATACTTATAGGTGGTATCATCGGGTGCGATCATTCCGGCCCGAGCGCCCGCTTCAATGGACATGTTGCAAATGGTCATGCGCTCTTCCATGGTGAAACGGCGAATGGTTTCGCCCGCATACTCAATCACGCAGCCGGTACCACCATCTGTCCCGATGGTCCGAATAATGTACAAAATGACATCCTTGGCGGTTACTCCGCGGGGAAGCCGACCCTCCACCCGAATTTGGAAAGCCTTTGGCTTCGATTGAAGCAAGCACTGAGTAACCAGCACATGCTCAACCTCACTGGTCCCAATGCCAAGAGCCAGGGCGCCGAAGGCTCCATGGGTCGAGGTGTGGCTATCACCGCAGACTACAGTCTTCCCTGGTTGGGTTATACCCAGCTCGGGTCCAATTACATGAACGATCCCTTGATTAGGACTGTTTAAGCCGTACAAGTGGATTCCGAACTCCTGGCAATTTCTCTCCAAGGTATCGATCTGCGCCTTGGAGATCGGATCTGTGATGGGCAGAGAGCGGTCCCAAGTGGGAACGTTATGGTCTATGGTGGCATAGGTCAAGTCGGGACGACGCACTTTCCGCCCCGCGACCCGCAGGCCCTCAAAAGCTTGAGGGGAAGTTACCTCGTGAACTAAGTGACAGTCGATGTACAGAATAACTGGTTTCCCCCGTTCTTCATGGACAACGTGAGTGTCCCAAATTTTCTCAAATAGTGTCTTGGGCATTGTTCGTGTTTTCGTGCTGTCTTGAATTCGTGCCGTGGTGATGCAAAACTGAAAACTCAGAACTCACAATTCAACCGCGGAGGCGGATTCCGACTCTCGCTCCTGTTCGCGCTCCTTCTCGTACATCGCTTTGTTGACAGCGTTGAGGTAGGCACGGGCACTGGCATCAATGATATCCACGCTGGCTGCTTTCCCGGTGTAATTCCGCCCGCCAAAGTCAACATGAACGAAAACCTCACCCAGCGCGTCTTTGCCTCGAGTCACCGAGTTAATTGTGTAATCCAAGAGCCGGCCCCGCATACCCGTGATCCGGTCGACAGCCTTGTAGGTGGCATCCACGGGCCCGTCCCCATAGGCCGACTCTACAAAGACTTCGCCGCTTCTTTCCAGCTTGACAACCGCGCAGGAGAGTTCCTGGTTACCGCCAGTGGCGTGGACGTACTTCACCTTATAGGTATCGGGAATGATCTTCATCCCATCTTGAACGATGGTAACGAGATCCTCGTCGTAAATCTCCTTTTTCTGGTCAGCCAATTTGGTGAAGAAAAAGTAAGCCCTCTCCAGCTCTTCCTTACTCAGTTCGTAACCCAACTCTTCAAACTTTTTGCACAAGGCGTGCCGGCCACTATGTTTGCCCATAACAAGCGTACTACTGACAATTCCTACAGACTGAGGCGTCATAATTTCGTACGTCAAGGCATATTTCAGGACTCCATCCTGGTGAATTCCCGCCTCGTGCGCGAAAGCGTTCTTTCCGACGATCGCTTTATTGGCCTGCACGAACGCACCTGTAAGATTACTCAGGAGCCGACTGGACCGGTAGATCTCCTCGGTGACGATATCTGTATGGTAAGGAAGAAGGGCCTTCTTCGTCCGCAATGCCATAACGATTTCTTCCAGGGAGGCGTTTCCGGCGCGCTCACCAATTCCGTTGACCGTGCATTCGACCTGCCGGCATCCATTTTCGATACCGGCCAGGGAGTTCGCCACAGCCAGGCCCAAGTCGTTGTGGCAGTGGCAGCTGAAAATCGCCTTCTCTCGATTGGAGATTTTGGAAATGAGCTCTTTAACAAACGGTCCATACTCCTGGGGAATAGCGTAGCCGACAGTATCGGGAATGTTGATAATCGTGGCTCCTTTCTCGATGGCGGCTTCGAAGACCTCGGCAAGATAATCGATGTCGCTTCGTGTGGCATCCTCGGAGGAGAATTCCACTTCTTCGCACAAATCTCGGGCAATTCTAACCGTCTCAATTACTTGCTGCAAAACCTCTGAGCGCGATTTGCGAAGCTTGTACTCCAGGTGGATATCGGAAGTCGCAATGAAAGTGTGGATGCGCGCCTTGTGGGCCCCTTTGATGGCTTCCCAGGCCCGCTCAATATCCTCCCGGTTGGTTCTCGCCAAAGCCGCGATTGTCGGCTTGCGAACCTGAGCTGAAATCGCCTGAACGGCCTCAAAATCACCGTCCGAGGCAATGGGAAAGCCGGCTTCAATAATATCCACATTTAGGCGCTCAAGCTGTCGCGCTATCTTCAGTTTTTCTTCTAAATTCATCGAACAGCCGGGGGACTGCTCTCCATCTCTCAATGTTGTGTCAAAGACGTATACTTTTTCGGACATCGTTCCTCCTACTTCAGCACCAGAAAAATAAGTGTTAACGCTACCAAATCAAGCAATTTCCGTCAATAAGGGCAGTCCGGTAAGTCGGGTAACCACAAAGGCACAGAGAACCCACGATGCACACCGGCATCGCCTCGTCGCCCGCCTCAGGCGGGACTCGACGCCGTCGCGCTCGCCACAAACGTTAGTGTATTTATGAACCAGAGTGTCAGGCAAAATCTAAAGCTCTTTCACTCGATTTTGAGATGCCAGCAAAGCCAGTGCGCTAAACCCCAGTAGAGCGCTCATTACGAGCAAAGCAAAGGAAGGCGATAGTTGAGAGGCTAATGAGCCGGCGACCAGACTGCCCAAGGGCATGCCACCGCGAAAGGCCAGCATGAAGATACTCATCACCCGGCCACGCATTTCTTCGGTAGCATTCAGTTGAACCAGCGAATTGATGGATGCGAATAGAACAATCAGGCAAACGCCCCCCGCAAAGAGGACGAGATAACTGAGCAGCAAGTTTTCCGAAAGGGCAAAAACACTAATTAGGAGGGCCATTACCACCTGTACTTGCAGGGTAAGTTTTCCGCGGCTTTTTATCTTCGAAAGGCTGGCGTAAAGAAGAGCCCCTGTGACCGAACCGGCTCCCGAGATTGCCATCATGATGGAATAGCCCGTAGAGCCGCTCTGAAAGACGTCTCTTGCGTAGATGGGCAGCAGTGTAATCACAGGGACACCGCAAAAGGCACTGATGAACCCCAGAAGGCTCAGCTGCCAGAGCGCCCCACGGCTCTTCAAAAAGGCGAACCCTTTCCTCATCCCTTTGAGAACCGACTCATCTGTCTTCTGCGGCCTAAAGGAGGTTCCGATCAAATACAAGCTGACGATCACCGCCACGAATGAAAGCCCATTGAGTCCAAAGCACAAAGCGGGACCCGCCAGAGCAAGAGCGGTTCCGGCCAGAAGTGGTCCAATCACCCGAGCTAGGTTGAACTGAATCGAGTTTAGGGCAATCGCATTGGGTACATCCCCGTGTTTGACCAGACCGGGAATGATCGCCTGATAGGCAGGACCTCCAAATGCCTGCGCGGACCCAACCACAAAAACCAGCAACAACAACTGCCAGACTTCAATCCAATCGAAATAGATCAGTAGGGTCAGGACGAAGGCCGTGATCATCTGGACATACTGGGAGCCCAGCAGCAATTTGCGCCGGTCGACCCGGTCGGCAATCACTCCTCCCACCAGCGTAAAAAGAATGACGGGCACCTGGCCTAAAAAGGCGTGCAATCCGAGATAGAAAGCGGAGCCGGTCAAGCTGAAGACGACCCAGACCTCGGCCACCTGCTGCATCCACGTCCCGGTGGTGGAAGTAAAGGATCCCAGCCACATCAGACGAAAATCGCGATAGCGAAAGGCCTGAAATGTCCGGGACAGGAAGGCAAGTTCCTCAGGCGAGGTGGGTTCTACTACCGTCTGAACAGTGCCACTAGAAGGGTTCGCTATCACTCGTTTGGTTTCGCGCACCCCACTATTATAGCTAGTGAGCTTTTTGAGTTGTGAGTTTTGAGATCACGGATCACACGGATCTGAACAGATTTTCACGGATATATTGACTGTGGGCTTCTGAATTCTGGATTCGGGATTCTGGCTCCTGAACCCTGGCTCCTGGCTCCTGACTCCTGTTAGAGCATCCCCTTAAACCGCTTCTTGTCCACGGTAAAACTAGGAAAGATGGCGTTGGCGTTCTTACAGCCCAGATGGCGAACCAGTGCTTCCGCGAACACATCGCGAAAGTCTGTTGTCAAGGCCAGATCTCGTCCCTCGTAGAGCTGCTCTGGGGCAAGACCGGGCCAATCTCCATATACCTTTGCTCCCTTGACCGGCCCACCCAGAACAAACATCACGTTGGCGTGACCATGATCGGTGCCAGCGTTACCGTTTTCGTGAACGGTTCGTCCAAATTCTGACATGGTGAGCACCACCACATCTTCCATCTGATCATCCAAATCTCGGTGGAGAGCCGCAAGGCCCTGACCAAACTCGCGCAGCCGGTTGCTCAGCTGTCCGTTGATTCCTCCCTCGTTGATGTGGTGATCCCATCCGCCGATATCAACGAACGCCACTTCCAATCCGATGTCAGCCTTGATCAGTTGGACAACTTGCTTCAGGCTTTGGCCGAAGCGACCTGGCGGATACTCCACTCCCGCTGCAGGTTGATACTGACCGGGATCGGCTTTCTTGAGAAAATCAATTGCTTCAAACATTTCCCGGGCGGTACCCGATAGAAGAGAGTTCGTATCCTGGTCATAAAGCGTCCGGTAAGCGGAGCGGACCTGCTTTCGGGCTCGACCGGCATTCAGGTCAAAAGCGTTGATGTTTGCCAATGCAATCGCTGCAGCCTTCCCCTTGAGGGAGCGAGGAAGCCTCGTTCCCATTGCAACGCCTCGAAAGGAGGTCCGTTTTGGCTCCGGATTCTGCTGTAGATAGCGATTTAACCATCCGTCGGAGACTTTCTTATCACCGGGCGCTGCCGATTCCATGAAATCCTGAGCATCGAAGTGAGAGCGCGTGGAATTGGGGGATCCGGCAGCATGGATGATGGCCAATTCGCCCTTCTTGTAAAGACTCAGGAGAGGCTCCAGCGAGGGATGGAGTCCAAAAAAGCCGTTCAGGTCCAGCGCAGACTCCTGACCAGATTTGGGGGCCGGAATGGCTATGGTGGAGCGTCTCGAGTAATATTCCTTCTCACCGAAAGGCACAACGGTGTTCAGCCCGTCAACTCCACCCCGTTGAAAGACTGCGATGAGGATTTTCTTGCGTCGGCTGCCCCCTGGAGCACCCAACGCCGTGCGCAAAAGAAAAGTAGGTACCATTCCCATTCCTACAAGGGTAAGTCCACCATTCTTGAGAAAGATGCGTCGGGTAATCATTTTTACCTCCCTACCTTTTCTGAAATTGAGGTGAACCCAGCATAAAGGCTGCTGCGATCACCTGCTTTGTTATTGGGGTCCGCTTGACACCAGCCGGGCGGGCGTCTTGTCGATTGGCTTTGCTTAGCAGCAACCGGGTCTGTTCGCCCTGCCCAGGATCGGGCTCGGGAAGCCCGAGCTTCTGGAACAGCGGCTGAGCAGCTTCCAGATCCGTCTGAACCTGTGGGATTCGATTTGCAGCCAGGGCTATGGCAAAATTCAGACGCTTCAGTAAGGAGTTGGTGTTGATCCAGGCAGAGGCCACATCGGGGTAGCCTGTAGGTTCCGGACAGAGGTAAAGCGCTTCTCCCATCTCAGTCAATGCCCGCAGCAAATAGGGTGCCGGCTCGACCTCTGCACCCACAGCACGCAAGGAACTGACCACTAATTCAAGGGGTTTCTTGACTTTGGCTTGATAGATTTGCTCGGAAAAGAATTGGGGATGAGTAAAGATGGTTCTTAAAACCTCCCGGATGTCTCCACCGGTCCGCTCGAAGGTTCGGCTTGCCGCATTCACCAAGTCTTCCGGAGGATCGTCCGCCACAAAGCGCCGAACCAGTTTGGTGGAAATGAAGCGCGCAGTCGCAGGGTGGCGAGCCAGGATCCTGATAACCTGCTCGCCCTCCTCAATACCCGCTGCTTTGATGGTCTGACCCAGCACCACTTTGTCGCCCTGCTCGTGTAGGAGAGGCTCAAAACGAAAGGCGCCCCGCTGCCGAGGGCGAGTGATGGTCCATCCTGTTAAGCACTTGGCGACCTGGATTACATCTTCCTGGCTATATCCTCCATCAACCCCGAGGGTGTGCAGCTCCATCAATTCTCTCCCGTAGTTTTCATTAAGCCCTTTGGCTCGACGCAAGACCAACATCATTTCCCTCATTCTGCGCTGTTCTTCATTCAAGACACGACCGCCTCGTTCACCTTCTGGGCGTGATCCTCCTCTTCTTGGACGAGCAGCGCCTCGGCGTCGCCTCTGCATGTCACGAAAACGCGCTGCCAGACGTTTTCGCAGTGCAGAAACCCGCTTCTCCATAACCTCGGCAGGAGCCGAACTGACCCAGTTGTCAAGATAGAAAAGCATAGCCGGACTCTTGGCGGTTGCTATCAAAAGATCTTCAAACTTACCTAAAGCTCGGGGACGGATCACGTTCTGCTCAAAATCTGTTGTAAATATCCGATTGAGACCTTTGGCGATGAAAACATTAAAGTGATTCATCCAGAAGTCAACCATGACTTCCTGAAGCTGGCGCTCACTGTAAACAGCGCGGAGAAGTTTGGCCAGGGAAAGCTCGATTTGAATCTGCCGCAAAGCCATCCGAGCTTTTCTGCGGGCCTCTTGCATTTTCTTCGCTGCTTCGGTGTCTGCAGCTTCGGTATCTGTCCCCATAGAGGGCTCACGCATGGCGCGATCCGGAGAAGTTTCCTTCTGCATCTCCCCTTGCTTTCCACTTTTTCTTTGGTCGCTTGGTCTCTGCCGTCGAGGCTGCTGCCGGGTTGGATACATTTCTGCCAGCTCTCCAGTTGTCATGGTTAAGGTTTTGAATTTGGCCAGCTTCCCTTCCACCACAAAATCTGAAATGCTCGTCGGATGCAGCTGCTGCTCGATATAGGCCTCGATCCCCACAGCTTTCACCTTCTCAATATCTCCGGGTCCAGGACCGAAACCTAAACGATTGAGCACATGAATGATTCTTTGCTCTTCAGTCAGTGTCCTCTGCTCAGAACTAGCCCACAAATAGATAGACGACCAGGGCAGGATCAATAAGAAGCAAAGAAGTAAAGCCCAAAGTGACCCTCCCGTCCTTGTTGAAGTCAAGCTACACATCGTTCACCTCCAAAATGCGGAGGGGTTGAAACCACTCCTTCAATTCGCTGCTATTGGGATACGGACCAGGGAGAGGGATGTTTCAGGCGGGCGAAAGGGTTCAGAGCCACGACCGTGAGGGAGCGAAAGGGCAAAACGGACCTGTCTAGTTTCCTGCCGCTCCCTGACGGTTGCGGCTCTGTGTACTTCGCCATGATCCGACTTTTACGACACCC
>JALLOM010000410.1 GCA_027717865.1 Acidobacteria bacterium AH-259-O06
CGCGTCCGGGATACCTATTGCCGAAATCCCGAAGCGCGGCGGCGTAGTCCAGGCCATCCAAGATGGCCACGGCTACAGCTATCGTGAGGACAGTATCGTCGGTGAAGTAAGATCGCTGCGAGAACAGTGGAAAGTCATATTCCTTCGAACCTAAGCCCTCGTACGGCGAACCAATAATATCCCTGCTATCGCTCCAAGCATATTCACCCTTGACCGATCATGTCAGTCCGTCGGCACTAGGCGCTTGAGTTCTCGAACCTCAGTTGCCACGGTCGGCGACGTCCATCACCCCGAGATCTCCTGTCTGTTCCGACCAGGTGAAATAAAGGTGGTGACCGTCCGTAGCCACTCCCCATCCCAAGGTACCTCTTCGCCCTGCCAAATCCGTCATGGGAGATTCGCTGCCATCCTCCAGCGATAAGGCCCACACGTTGTCGTCCCCGTCCGAGAGAATAGAGGACTGTACCATCGGACGACAGCTGGGCACCGAAACTGCCTCGCAGTCTTTCGCCGAGGCGCTCGGGTTCGCCACCCGCCGCCGGTATCCGAAAGAGGTGAGCTCCCGAGACGAAGACCAGCCACTTCCCGTCCGGAGACCAGTCCGCTGACGACCAGGCGCTTGCCCTCCGGCGACACATCGAAGAACTCCACGAGCGCGTTATCAAAGGTTATCTGCCTGGCGTCCCCCCAGGTGGCCGCTCGGTCTGTCCGGATGGGAACGCGCCACACGTTGGCCACGGGTCGGCCTCGGGAATAGGCAAGCTTGGCGCCGTCAGAAGAAAAGACTGCCGAGTGGATCACCAGCCCCGTCGTGACCGGCTCGGCCTCACCCACGGGCTTTCCTCTGTCTCCCATGCGCTGCTGCCACAGATCCATGGTACCCCCGCGATTGGAGACGAAGAAGAGCTTGCGCCCATCGGTCGACCAAGTGGGGTTCCTGTCATTCGTCCGGCCGTCGGTTATGGGTGTAGGGTCCCCTCCTGGGGAAGGAACCGTCCACAGCCGAGTGACTTCTGCGGCGTCTCCGTCGGCATCCTGCTGCAGGAACTCCGCCAGAAACTTCAGCGCCACTTTGCCATCCAGCAAGGTGTCCTCGGCCAGAAACACTTCACCCATGCCACCTTCATCTTGTAGTGCCAGATGGTCTTTCCGATCATGAAGTCCTCTGTCCCTATTTGTGGAAAGGAAATTTCCCTAAATGATAAGCCTACACGGAGTTAAAGGCAATTAGATTTGGATCTTAGCTGCCCATACAAAGCGCATTGGGACGATCTTGCCTACCGATAAGGATTATATCTGGGATGCTCTTCAAATCGGCTACCACCGACAGACACCATGCTTTTTCGTCGCACTCCGGATACAATCCTTATAGTTAGGCTTGGAGTAAACTTTGACACGGGTACACGAATGTGTGTACATTCGTAGATGAAGAGGCGTGAGCTGGAACGTGCACTTCAAAATCTCGGGTGGAGATTCCTTCGCCACGGGAAGAGGCATGACGTGTGGAGCGATGGTGAGCGATTTGAAGCGATTCCTCGGCATTCGCAGATCAATGAAAAGCTCGCGCGGGGAATCCTAAGGCGGGCGAAAAAACGAGGCTAATTATGCGATTCGATGGAAAGGTGTACAAGGATGGACGTTTCTGGCTTGCGGAGGTGCCGATCCTAGAGGCGATGACTCAGGGTCGCACTCGAAAGGAAGCCTTGGAGATGGTAGTGGACTGGTTCGAAACGATGGTGGACCGCCCAGGTTTTTCGGTGACCGTCCATCCCGGGAAAGAAGGAGAGTTCGAGGTCAGTTCGACCGATATTAGGACCATGGTGAGTTTGCTTTTGCAGAGACGGCGTCAGCTGAGTGGCCTGTCACTGGCCGAGGCGGCCGAGCGTCTGGGAGCCAAATCGCGCCACGCCTATGCTCGCTACGAGCGGGGTGAATCACTTCCCACCATAGAAAAACTCGACCAACTCCTCAGGGCGGTTTCTCGCGACCGAGACTTTGTGTTGGGTCAGAGCTCAGCGAGGTGACTATGCCGTAACTTTCTTGTTCCTCGACCAGGTATGGTTACAGTGAACGTGTTTCCGGACTGTGAAAGTCCGTTAAGCTTCCAAGGAGCAGACCAAGTTTCTAGATTCCCATGATAAAGCCTGAATTCGCCTGTCCACTCGAATGAAGTCTTATTGGTGACTATCAGCACGCAATCAAAGCCACCGCCCAAAGCAAGTTGAGGCCAAGTGCGGGCATAAATAGGAACCATGTAGAAAAGCCAAGCGGCAAAGAGGCAGAAGACTTTTTTCATATCCATGACCTCCGTGTGGCCTCACTAGAACTAGACACCTTCGGAAAAGGAAATCCATGAATCGGATATGGTCGTCATTGTTGCTGACAGGCACGTTATCAGTTCGCGCTCTGCCGCGTCAAAACTACCAGAAAACAATTTCAGACAATCGAAGGCCATCTATTCCCGGACCTGTCGGACGATGTCCGGTTATTCACCGTCTATTCCGATTTCAACATAAAACTCTGCAGTAAGTCCTGCTATTTGCACTGCACTTAAGATCCTAAAAGTGTTAGCATTGAGAAAAATCCACTACAGGGAGGAGACAATCGTGGTCGGAAAGA
This sequence comes from Acidobacteria bacterium AH-259-O06, assembly GCA_027717865.1. Lineage (GTDB taxonomy): Bacteria > Acidobacteriota > UBA6911 > RPQK01 > JADFOI01 > JALLOL01. The sequence continues at coordinate 2,620 of JALLOM010000410.1, forward strand.
CCATTAGCCACTACAAGATCCTAGAGAAGCTCGGCGAAGGCGGGATGGGCGAGGTTTTTCTGGCCCAGGATACCTCACTGGACCGCAAAGTCGCCCTGAAGTTCTTGCCGGAGGAGTTGCAGCAAGATCCCACGGCTCGAAAGCGTTTCC
>JALLOM010000411.1 GCA_027717865.1 Acidobacteria bacterium AH-259-O06
AATTTGGCTGAGACGAAACTCAAAAAGAAGAGGAACCATTGCCTTGTAGTTTCCGCTGGGCACGGTTTCGTCTCGCAGACGATAGTTACTTCGACGCGAATCCGGGTCGTTGATTACCCAAAGACGATCTTCCAGCGAGTCGACAGCGACCGCTTCCGGGGAGGTCCAGTAGATCTCACGCCCAGCCGGATCCCGAAAGTCCAGATCCAGATAGGACAATTGTCCGGTTTTCAACTCGTAAAACAATAGCCGTTCCTGGTCACGCGCTATCATGACCAGGATCTCGGCCTCGCCCAGTAAAAGATCGAGCCCGTTAACATTCACACCCCCCTTCTCCGGGCGCGGAGGAAGTCTTGAGAAGGGAACGGGAAGCTCCCGCAACCTCAGTTCGGTTGTATCCATCGGGAGGGTGCCATAGTAAACATGCGGGTGCCCCCCTCCATCTTTTTCGTAGGCCACATAAAGAGTTTCACCATCAGCAGCAACTCCCTCAAAGCGCGCATTCCGGTCACCCTCGATTGGATCAACAACAAAAACTGCGCTTAAGACTCGAAGGATGGAAACAGTCTTGCGGGAAGGCTGGTAACGACACTCTAAAATGCGAAGTCCATCGGTTTCGACGGTGATGTACAACGTTAGCGGGTCACCCGGCTTGAGGCACAGCCCTTCCAGATCCACATTAGCTGTAAGTAAACGTTCTGGAACTTCTCCCTGTGTTCCAGGAGTGACTTCCAAACGTATGGGATCCGCAACAAGCCGAGCAGTTTTTGGGTCAACATGAAAGATGTTTCCCGGGAAATTACTGCGCTGATCGCCCACCGACCACAAAAACTTGCCATCATAGCTCAGACCTGAAGTCTGCAAACCCATCATCCGTCCCCCTGGGATCGGCGGTGCAACCGCTTGACCCCGTTGATCCAGAACCCAACGACCCTTACCAAGAAAAGCGGGCACGTTCGGAGTGACTATAAGGCAAGGAGCAATGAAAGAAAGAAAAACCAGAAGTAATGGAAATTTCCTCTTCATGCCTCTTGTCGATCCAGATCGCGACATGCGAGATATTATCTTGACAATGCTGGTCCCGAATTAAAGAATCCTTGCCATTATAGAACTAAAAGTGCTTATAGACTTAATGCAAAAGAGACACGTTGGGTGTGTCACCCAAATGGTAGGGGCGGGCCGGTGGTCCGTCCGAACCCGAGATTTGGCGGAGGATGAACAGTAGGGGGGGGCCCCCCCGGCGCGCCCCTACTGAAGGAGATCATCTTTTTGGGCTGATACCCAAAGGAGCGGGGAGAAAGCTTCTGTTGAACTCTTTAGATCGCAGACAGTTCCTGCAAACTGCGGCTCTGGGCGCAGCCAGTGCCGTTGCCTGCCGCACCACGTCCAGCAACTCGGCTAAAGGGCCGTTTAACATCTTGGTTCTGAAATCCGACGAACATAATCCCCTGGTTAGTTCGATCCACCAGCACCCCGCCGCCGTCACCCCCCACATGGCTCGACTCGCCCGGCGGGGGACTGTGTTTGAAAACGCTTACTGCCCTTCTCCACTTTGTATGCCGTCTCGTTCCGCCTATCTTTCGGGGAGACGTGTTCACCAGATTCAGACCTACAATAACTGCAATGTATTTCAGTTTGACTATCCCAATTATGGAAGCGTCTTAAGTTCGCAAGGCGTCCATACCGTCCATGTAGGCAAGTTGGACGTTTACAACCAGGCCTCGACCCTGGGATTCTCGGAGATGATTCTCGCTGGAGACCGGAAACAGCCGGGAGACCTAAACATTTCTCGCAATCCCTTGACCATTCGTGAGGGAGCGGCTGAACGGGCCAACGGTTACGGGGTGAAGGAAAATCCGTTTCAAGGAGACAATCGCCGTATCCAGAGCGCTTTGGATTGGTTAGAGAAAACGGCACCTGCGCTGGATGGACCCTGGACGCTGGAGGTCAATATCAGCAAGCCGCACTTTCCTCACTACGTGAGCGAGGAACTCTGGGAACTGTATTCGAAGTGGGGCGACCTCCCCCGCCATGGTCCAAAAGAAGAATCGGCCGATCATCCCTATGCTCGAGATTTACGGGCCCACTTTGAAACGGAGCAATTCACGGAGTCCCAGATCCGCGGGCTTCGAAGAGGCTACCTGGGCTGTGTGACCTACGTCGACCGGCAGTTGGGCAGACTGCTCGACATGCTGGAAAAGGCGGCACTCATTAAAAACACCATCATTGCTTACACTACAGATCATGGCGAAATGCTCGGAAAGTTCGGCATGTGGTGGAAGTGCAGTCTCTATGAAGACTCCGTCAGAGTCCCGCTGATTGTGGCTGGTCCCGGATTTGAGCCGGGGAGGCAGGTGAAGACTCCCGTTGATCAGCATGACCTTCAGGCCGCTCTTTTTAAAGCCGTCGCAGCCGAACGACCCTCTAACTGGACGGGAGTGCCTTTGCAGGATATTCCTGTAAATGACCCACAGCGAGTCATCTTTTCTGAGTACCATGGCCACGGCACTCGAGCGAGTGCTTACTTGGTTCGGAAAGGAAATTGGAAATTGATTTATTGTGCCGCGGCACCTCACCAATTATTCCATCTGGAGAGTGACCCGGAAGAACTCGAAAACCTGGTGCGAAAGCGGCCGGAGATTTTCAGAGAGCTGGAAGGAGACCTGAGACAGATTTGTTCTCCCGAAGATGAGAATCGGCGCGCGGAAGATTTTATTTTGCGCCAACTGAAAGCCATTGCAGCGGACTAAGGGGGTTTTCGTGGG
>JALLOM010000412.1 GCA_027717865.1 Acidobacteria bacterium AH-259-O06
CAATACATGCCAGTTCTTGTAGACCCAGCTTGCGCTTTTGTGCAGATACCGGGCGACCTCCTCAGGGGTCATTATGTCGAATTGATAGCGGGTGTCAATCCCTGCTTCAGAGTCCATGGGGCTGCACTTCTGTTACCGGCGGGTTATTCCCAGCTTCTGCACCCGATGCCGAATCGAGCGATAAGAAACCCTCAGCAGCTTGGCCGCCGCGGTTTTGTTCCCCTTCGTCAGGGTCAGGGCGGCCTCAATGACCTTTCTCTCTTTGGTTTCGAGATAGGGTTCCAAGCCTTCAGGGGGAATGAATAGAGCGGGAGTCTCAGGTTCTGATCTGACAGGAGTCTCGGGGTTGTATCCTGATGAGCCAAAGAGTAGGCGCACTAAAGTGCTTACGAGTTCCCTTTGCTTTTCTCCTTCACCCCTAGCTTCCCGAGGATGGTTAAAATTGAAATTAACAGTGTGCGGGTTCATAAAGTTTCCCCCTTACCCCAGAGGGTCTCACACCGCTTGCCAATACCGCTTATTTCCTTTCTGAGAGATTCCAGAAACGACGAAAGCTCTTCAATGGTAGCCACCCATACTGGTGCGTGTTCTAATTCGGCTGTACGAAAGCAGGAGCGGGCTTAAATCCTTCCAGTAGCCGAGGTCTCTCCACCCACCACCGTCCTTCTTAAGCTTTTTCCCATTACGGGTCTTCGGCCCTCGATTGGGGTTAGTCCGCTTTTGTAGGATGAAGTTACGCATGTCGCAATTAATCCTGTAATCTTTGTCGAGTTTGAGAATCATTTGTTATCCTTCCTGCCCCTCTCATGCTAGTTGTCGTTCTTTCCATGGTTTTACTGGTTTCCCTTACACGGTATTCCCTACACGTTATAGCGGCGCTTCGCGCGTCCTCGCTTCGCTGCGGGGAAACTCTCTACCCCAAAGATGACACCCCAGTGCTTTCCATCTGTTCCGGGGTGCTGGAGTTTCGTCCCCCTCCATCCTTCTTCTGTATGCTTGTGCTGGAGTTCCATCCCCCGACGGTCCTCTGTTTTGGCCGTTCCAGCATCTTTGGTCCAGGTCGTGAGGTCGCACGTTGCCTGGGTTTGACTGACGCTGCCAAAGCGGTATCCGTCGAGGGGTGATACCCCAGCCCATTAGCGCAGAGTAGGGGTCCCCATCTTTGGTAAAAAGTGTTTCCCGAGTGGCGAAGCCACGAGTAATAGGGCTAAACCCATCAAATTTTCTCATAGCCGTCCTCCGTCTTTAGGACGAGGCCGCGCGCGAGGCATTTTTTGATAAGGTTCGCAGCAGAGCTGTGAGATTTGCCAAGGGCTCTCTTCATATCCATAAACCCAAATCGACGCGGCAGTGAGTCGAATGCCAACTCTTGCGCGGCGTTGAAGAGTACCCAAGCGCCCCTCTTTCCGGTTTCCAGCCGGGGGCGCTGCTTACAAAGCCTGTACTCCCGAATATCATCAACGGTAATAGCCTCGTGTGGTCTCTGGCTCAGCTTGCAAAGGAAGTGAAATTGTTCCTTCGGTGTCAGATCATGTTCAACCCACCGCAGCAACTGGGACCATTCGGAAAGCACCCTCGCGTGGTCTGTTAGCTCCTCAAACTTACTGACTAATTTTTCCATTCAATTCCTCCTTTTGGCCCTGGATTTTTGATTACTCCTTCTGACCCTTTTCTGCGCCTTCTTTAATCCAAAGCGGCGGGTCTGTCGGGCAAAGATAGCCGCCTTTTTTCCCGATGAATGGTTTAATCTCTATCCTGCCCCTCACTAGCTGTTCAAAGTCGAACAGAAGGGAATAACCGGGCCGCATCTCGGACCTGATAAACGAGAATAACTTGTCCCGTCCAACCTCCCTGGAGTACTTCAAAGTCCGTACATCCCGCCAGCTTACGTTGTCATTTACTCGTTCCATCTTTTTCAACTTCTTCTCAATCTTTCTAAAAGCAGTCTTTTTCATTTCTCCCCCTTGGGTGAACATAGGGCCGACGTTCACCCCGATAACAACAGATATATGAATTACTTACAGAAGTAGGGTGAACATAGGTGAAGGTTTCCCCACTCTCCCAGTTTCTTGAAGAAAAAAGATTAGGAGTATAGAGACATTCACTTTTATTCACTACATTCACCCACCATGTCTTCTTCCCTGGGTTTACATGACGCCTTGGTAGGGGACAACATCCACATGGAAGCCCGCTTAACCTTCCCGGCGAAAACGATTTGATACTGGTCAATCACCTGGTCCCGGTGCTTGGTGATTTGCTTCCCCAGAGAGATTGCCTGAGCGCGTTCAATGGAGCCCCTGATAACAATCCCGCCTTCCTGCGCCAGGGGAAGGAGTGCTCCAACACCAATTGTTCTCTGGCTGAACTTTTCCCACCACTTTTCGACAAATGCTCCCCATTGCGCGCTCTCCGTGTCCGTTGTTTTATAGAATTCATCCAGGTTGTCGAGAAACCCATCTACACCATTGACTACCAGAACGCCCCCCAAAATGGCTGCCCAACTCTCGTAGGAACCTAAAGTCCTGCCTCTATAGAGGTGACAACCTGACGCAATCCAGTTTTGAATTAGAATCAAGGAAGCCCATATGAGTCCCGACCGGTGTTTGGATGCCCATTCTTTAAGACGTGGGTGTTTGAAATCCTTACGCTCCCATGGGCGGGAGTGTTTAGGGTCGAGACGAATGCGGATTGAGCGGCGAAGAATCTCCGTAGACAGCTCTGGATTGTTTCCGGTTGCCGCCCAAACGCATCGAACCGGCAGGTG
>JALLOM010000413.1 GCA_027717865.1 Acidobacteria bacterium AH-259-O06
GTGTGTGATACGAGCAACTCACACGGCTGGACTCTCACCAGCTGGATTGCAGCCTTGTCGGCCGCTCTCGCCCAATCAACCCTCATTCCCATCAACGGTGCTAATGCCGGGCGAAACCTACCGACACACCACAATCTTCAAGTTTTCGGCGAAGTAAGGACAGCACCACAGCACGAAGGCACGAAATCACGAACGCACGAAGGCACGAAGGCACGGACGAGCGGTTTTCCAACGTCAACTCAACAATCAGTGCAACACCCTCACTCGAACGAGTGAGGCCTCACTGCGGTCGATGCGGATGGGATTCCGGAGTGGCCTTCCCAGCCCGTGCCACGCGATCTCAAGCACATCCCCGTCGGAAAGTGCAATGTCATCACCAAAACTGAATGCATCCGCACCAAAAAAATGGATATGCGCATCTCCGGGTCTTCGGTGCACGTCGTATTTGAAATGATGATGCTCCAGATTGGCCAGAGTGTGGCACATATTGGCCTCACCCGTTGCAATGGATTCAGACCATATTGTTTTTCCATCCCGCTCAATGTGCACTGTCCCACTGACATTGGAAAAATCGAAGTCAATGACAAGCTCCGGACCGATAGCACAGGAGCGCAGTTTTGACGGTGCGAGGTAGAGATAGTTCATTTTTTCCATCACGTGATCAGAAAATTCATTTGCTATCGTAAACCCAACCCGGCAAGGGCATCCGTCGGTATCGATGACATATAAGCCGGCAACTTCCGGTTCCTCTCCACCATCCTCGGCGTAGGGGGGTACATCAAGAGCCGCTCCGTGTGCCCGCACAATATGTCCCAGGCCTTTATAAAACCATTCGGGCTGCACGCCTATTGTTCCAGAACCAGGATGTCCACCCTCAAGCCCCCATTGATACATCCGCATGCTGTCGGTGATCCCGGACCTGTCCTCACTTTGATCATGCATGTCCTGCCTGCTCTCCACACTCGGCTTGTGTGTTAATCCGGTCCCGGAAACCAGACAGCGGGATGGTTCAGATGGATGATCAAAAGACGGCAGAAGTCGCCACTCCGATTTTCCGAGATAAATCGAATCGTACTCCAGATATTCTGTCGACAGAAGTTCTTCGGTCACATCGGCAAGACTCCTTTTCGTCGAGAGAGCTTGCCCCGCCAAAGCGTAGATAGACGTATGGGTGTTGACCAATTGAAGTGTTTCGTCTTGGGCCACGGCCACTCTACGACCGTATTGGGCGTGTTGAATTTGAACCAACCGCTTCATAGTAAGACTCCGTTTTCGTTGAGGGGGAGGGGAGGGGGGTCAGACAGTGAGTTTTTCGTTTTTGGACGCAAAACGAAAAACTCAAGGTCTGACCCCCCTCACCCTGTCCTTCTCAGGACAGCAAACGTTCGAATATGTCCAATGGTAGATTATCCAATCGATCGACGACAACGTCCGCTTCTTTCAACTCATGTGCAGGATTTGTCGTGGTCACAGCGATGCATTTCATCCCGGCACGCCTGGCGCCCTCTACGCCTGCTACCGCATCCTCCACAACCACACACCGATCGGGCGGGGCACCGATCAAGCGTGCGGCTTTCAGAAACACCGCCGGGTCTGGCTTGCCCGGGAGGTCAAACCCGGATACAAGTACGTCAAAATAAGAACGCATGACGAGTTCGTCCACCAGTACGTCAATATTCGCTGGCGGGGCAGAGGAGGCTATTGCTTGTTTAATTCCCTGGTTCTTTATCCGCTTGAGCCAGGCCTGAACGCCGGACAACGCACAGGCGTATCCCTTTACAGCCCGGCGGAACAATTCTTCCTTACGATCACTAATTTCAGCCACTACATCAGGCTCAGGTGTGTATCCGAGCAGCGTCTTCAAGGTCCCGGCATTATTCATCCCAAACGTGGCGCGGAACTGCTCCCGGTTGAAGGGGATATCGCGCTCGGAAAGGGTTTTTGACCAGGCTCGATAGTGAAACTCACCCGTGTCCACCAACACGCCATCCAGATCCCACAGGACACCTTGCTCGACTTTCATCCTGGCCATGCTCCCCGGCTTCCAATGATTTCTTGAGAAACATCAATAGCACACCTACCGTTGCGGGCATAGCCTTGAACAAACGGCCAGTGCGAGAGAAGCTGCTTCGCCACGTCCCATGATTCGTGCGAACTCGGAAAAGAGAGTGAGGCCTTCTATGTCGTCCAAACGAACTGAACTCAGATATCCCTGGTTCAAAGCAGCTTGGATAGCCGTTTTTTGTTCCGAGTGCGTTATCTCCGCAAGAACTTCATCAACAAGGATAAACTCGTAACCATCGAGTGCACCAAGCACCGAAAGCCAATCGACGTGAATCAGGTTGACAAGGACATTCGTATCAGTAACGACAACCCGGGGCACCCGCGCAGACGCCTGCTTATGTCGGGATCGAGACTTCGGTTGCTTCCTCGCCTCCGATCAGATCATCAAGTTCAAGAGCAACGTCCGACCTTGGTACCTCCCGAACGGTCGCAAACAGTTCCTCAAGTTTGGAGCGACTAATGAGCTCGCTATCAAACGCGTCCAATGCCAAATTCAAGAAGTGACAGCGGAATCGGTTTCGTTCCTTCATATGATCAGGCTCCGGAAGATGCAGCAACTTCTCTAATTGGCGTCCCTGGCCAGACCGCTCTTGTTGCAACAAACGTTCTAAGTCGCTCGGAGGGATTATTTGCAGATTTCGCAAACGATAAATAGCGACCGTTCGGCTGACGCCAAAATGGTGAGCC
>JALLOM010000414.1 GCA_027717865.1 Acidobacteria bacterium AH-259-O06
CGAGATACTTTTCCAGAAAATAGTAAACCGCATAGAGCGTGCCACGCGGGCTGTTGCCGGCAAGGTAAAGATTCTGATTTTCAGCCTGAATGAGAAATGAGTCCTCGTTCAGATCGCGCAACGGTCTATAGCGAGGAGACTCAGGGTCAAATCCAACCTGAATAGAGGCGCCGGAGTGAGTGTCAATGATGGGCAGTTGGACCGAGGCAATCTCCAGGAAGTAGCGCTGCAACTCCTCGGCCGCAAATCTTTCAGGAGCTGGAGCCGACGGGGAGACCACAATCGAATAGGTCGACTTGCCTTCATCCACCAGCATTAAATGTTTGACCGTGGGCTGGGTTGCACAGGCCCCAACCAGGACGGCCACAAGCAGAAAACAGACAATGGTTACTTTACGAGACATAGGATCCTCTCCGAGGCCCTTGCGAGGGATAAAAGCTGATTTTAAACTGTATATTTGGCATGGTGCCTAATATCAACTCTTTCAGCTCTTGGACCACCCGGCTTTCATCCACGTTGTTTACCCCAGGCTGAAAAAACCCCAGGCAAGGAAAACCTTCTCAGTCGTCCAGGTTATTGCTGTCAATTTAGGGCTTTTCTGAGGGTTGCTCGGAGATCGAAGGAGTCAGTACTTCGAAATCAACGGACGAGGACCTGGACCGTCCAGCAATTGCGTCGGCGACGGTGATGCTGAGGTGGTAAACGCCCGGTTCATAGGATTCCAGGTTGAAACTCTGTATCGCGATCGCTCTGTCCTTCAGTGGTAGCAGTGACGATGTATCATCGATTTGATTCACCGTCTCACCTTGCCCATTTCTAATTTGGTAGGTCAGGCTTAGTTCGGGCTTCTGAGAAGCCGAGTCGAGTTGAAATTGATAAATCTCGAAATAGACTTTCAAAAGCTGATTGGGCCAATATTGGCGTTCTACCTGGGGAATGACCTTATAAAGACCCAGGACGAACGGGTCTTTTAAACGATCCCAATCTTCGACAGGTTCGATCCTTCGAGCCAGAAAGATGGAACTGGTGAGGAGCTGTTCTGAATCGAGCTTGGGCACGGATAGGCGCTCTTGCGAGCTGCCCACCTGTTCACTGTTGCGATCTCTGACAACAAGTTCTAGCTTATAAAGACCTGGCTTAAGATTTATTTTTCTTTGATAGATAGATTGCTCCCGTCCCAATTCCTCCAGATCTTGAACATAGGTCGAGACAGTCTCATCAAACTCGTAGACAGTTTGGCCGTTCACCGAGGTCACGATCCCGTATAGATCTATGGTCGCTTTGTTCGCGCCCGATTCGTTCGTAAATTGCAAATAACGGTCTTTGACCTTGACCGTGATCGGCACCAGCAAATCATCTTCAGCTAGCCGAATATAGTGAACGGCCGACTGGAAGGGGATTTGACGATAATAAACCTTGGAAGTGACCATTTTCTGTAGGTCTTTGAACCGAATCTCAGGGGGCCGGCTGATTCGGAACAACTGGAGCAGACGCTCGAAAGGCAAATCCTTCAAACGGCGGGTGTACATCGGTTGCGTGGGATCTGCAGTGTATTTATTACGGATTCTATCCCCCCTGGTGAGAACACCTGATTGTTCGGCCCACGTCATTCCTCCCGGACCGCTCACGTACAACAGAGCGTCCTTCTCTTCAGGAGTGAGAGCAAGTCTAAACTCCCCCGTCATGGTCGGATCCACAAATTCAATCTCCACGTCAGAACCCACACCTTCAATATAGTTATAGCGCCATATTTCAAAGGGGAATGCCTGTGTGTAGCCACCGCCTTCGTAAGGCTCTCTTCTATAGTGTCCACCTACATGGCTCTTGATCTCGTCGGACGGACCAAACATGATATAAATCCTGCCACGATCCGTCCTCCATCCAGAAATCCCAGATTTAAAGCGCTCATTGGCGTATGCGATTCGCCGATAGTGTTCCTCTTTGTACTCATTGAGGCTAGTCGAGAGATCAGGATCCCTTCGCCTCCAGAACTGTTCGATGAAAGCATCGCGCTCGTCATCGATTGTCAGACTCGAGAAGACTCCCTTTTCTTCGGGAGCAATAATGTATTTGACATCTGTCTCCAGCCACCTTTTATACCGATCCTCCTCTTCTTCCACAGTCTGGGCCAGGACGGAAACTAGAAAGAATATGGGCAGAAGGGCAACCAGTAGGGAGAGCACCTTGAAAGGCCGGATTCGGACTTGCCAGTTCATAAAGAATTCTGGACCTTTCGTCACTCTAACTAGCACCAACAAACTGTACCTTCTTGCAGTGCAGCTGTCGGGAAGCCAGATCAGTTAATTCCAACCCACGATTCTAGAAAAGTCGCAAACAATAACCTTCGCTGAACAATTATAGTGGAGACTCGGTCAGAAATCCATCTTGATTACGCCGAGTAAACAAGATAAAAGTAGTTTTTGACAAATGAAAGTTCAAGCTAATCCTGCCAATCTAGAGAAAGGAGGCTGGCATGAGCAAGTTTGGCGGCTCGTGGAAAGCCGGATTATGGATCCCCTGGATCGTGTTGCCTTGCTTTGCCCTGTCGCAAGATTCCCAGATCATCCCGCACCCTCAGCTTTATGAGGCTGGAACTGAAAGTCTCGAGCTCGCCGGCGCTGCAATTATAACTGGCGGCTCGAACAAAGAGTTGCTGGCCAGAAAAATCTTGACCGACGAAAGCCGCAACAGCGGCGGAGCACTGCTTCTGCTTGAAGCCTCTGGATCACCAAAAGCGCCAGTGA
>JALLOM010000415.1 GCA_027717865.1 Acidobacteria bacterium AH-259-O06
AAGATGGGAGTGAAGGTCGAGTTGGGTGACAGCGTTCGAGCTGCCATGCTGGAAGCGACAGGCACAAAAGACCCAATCTTCACATAAGACCCAAAAGGCCAAGTGGCCAATACACGAAAGCACGAAGGCACGAAAACATGAAAGCGCGAAAGCACGAAAAACCATGAAAGTGCTGATTACAGATCCACTCTCGGAAGAGGGAATTGACCATCTGAAACAACAAACCGGTCTGGAAGTCATCTACCAACCCGAGCTGCCTCCCGATGCTCTGCTGTTGGAAGTACGTGATGCTGAGGCACTGATTGTTCGCAGTAAAACTCAGGTCACGCGGGAGGTGATTGAGGCGGCCGGCTGCCTTCGGGTGATCGGGCGTGCAGGAGCAGGTGTAGACAACATCGATCTGGCAGCGGCTACTCGCAAAGGTGTAGTCGTGATGAATACTCCGGGCGGTAACAGCACCAGTGCAGCCGAGCATGCTTTTGGCTTACTACTCGCATTGGCGCGCAAGATCCCCTTCGCCGATGCTTCCTTGCGAGACGGAGATTGGAAGAAGAAGGCGCTGGTGGGACAAGAGCTTCAAAACAAAACACTGGCAATCATCGGGCTGGGCAAAATCGGCTCAATATTAGCCCAACGCGCACAATCCTTCCATATGAAAGTGGTGGCTTATGATCCCTTTGTGAGTGAGAAGTATGCCGGCGATCTAGACGTCGAACTTCTGTCTCTGGAAGAGCTTTTGTCCCGATCTGACTTTGTCAGTTTGCACGTTCCACTCAATGAGAAGACTCAAGGCCTGATTTGTGAACGGACCTTGAAGTTGATGAAAAAAGGAGCATTATTGATCAACACAGCCCGAGGAGGGCTGGTAGTTGAGGAAGACCTGGCCGCAGCGCTGGAAGAAGATCAACTGGGCGGGGCTGCCCTAGACGTTTTTGAGAACGAACCGAACATTCCCGCTGGTCTTGTGAGGTCCGATGCGACTGTCCTCACACCTCACATTGCCGGCTCCACTGCCGAGGCTCAGTCCAAGGTAGGTTACGACATTGCCGTACAAGTGGCGAACTACCTGCAGCATGAAATGATCCTTAACGCGGTCAATTTTCCCTCCATGACGAGCAAAGAACTCGAGCACATCCAGCCCTATCTTCGCTTGGGTGAAAAATTGGGCTCGTTTGTCAGCCAGATTTCCCAAATTCGCATTTCAGAGATCGGAATTCGATATTACGGCGACCTCACCCAGGTGAACTATAAACCGATTAGTAACTATATCCTGAAAGCGATCTTGAAGCCCATTCTCTCGGAAGAGATCAACGAAGTGAATGCCAGGAATTACGCTGAGGAACGCGGCATTTCGGTGATCGAAACAATGAGCAGCCGGCAGCGCAGCTATTCAAATCTCATTAGTATCCAATTGCGCTCACCTCAAAAAACCGAATGGATCGAAGGAGCAATCTTGCGGAAGGGTAACCTGCGTTTGGTCTCGATCGACGGCATTCCGGTCGAAACCGAGCTGGGGAAACAAATCCTCTTCATCCGAAACGAAGATACCCCCGGCGTCATCGGCCGGGTGGGTACAATATTGGGTGAGGCCAGGATCAACATCGCTTCCTTTGTCTTGGGACGGGACAGAGACCAACCCCACGCCGTCGGAGTGGTCAATACCGACGGTGAGATACCCGAAGAGGTGCTGCAGGGGATTCACAATATTTCCGCGGTAAAGTTCGCCCAGGTGATACACTTGTGAAGGGCGAATGTCGAATGGTGAATGGCGAATGTCGAATGTCGAATTTTTGAACGCCTAACGAATTTCCTTCATCTAATTGTATGCATCTAATTATGTGAATCGGCTGAATCATTTTCCATTCCGGATTCGAAATTCGGCATTCGACATTCCTAAATTCGACATTTGATATTTGAACCATGATTCCCCTCAGAGACAACATTCCTTCACGGCGCTACCCATGGTCACACTTGCGATCATCGTGGCCAACCGGGAATAGTGCTGATTGGTGCTTTTGCCCGACGTACAGTCCGCCGTTACTACTGGGAGTGAAACTATGATTGGTTTCCTTGTTTGCCTGTTGACCTTTTCTTACGTCTTTGGCCAGACCCTAGATGAGCTGGTCATCCCCAGAAAGACAGATATCTTCATCACTTTGCAGCGGACTATCAATACGAAAACAGCCCATTCAGGAGACAAATTCTTCGGCCGAATTGCGGTTCCGATCACATCCAATGACCGGATCATCATCCCAGCCGGCACCTATGTCATTGGACACGTGCAGATGAGCAAACAACCCGGACATATCAAAGGCAAAGCCGAACTACTTCTGGCATTTGACAGCATTATCCTGCCAGATGGAACCACTCGGCAGATCGAAGCAGTAGTTCAATCGGCCGAAGGGTATCAAACAGATCAAAGTGGAGAGCGGGGGGAACTGAAGTCTTCAGGAAGTCAAGGGAAAGAGACAGCTTCCGGCGCGGCTGGCGGTGCCATCAGCGGCGGAGCGATTGGCGCCGTCGCCGGCAGAAGTTTAAAAGGATTGGCAGTGGGTGCGGGGATTGGCTCGGGAGCGGGAACTCTTTTGGGACTTTTCAAGAAAGGCGACCAGGTCATCCTGCAAAAGGGAACCTCCTTGACCATCCAGCTGCAAACCGACATTCGCTTCGTTAAGCCAACACCAAGGAAGCGAGGGGTCCCCCTGAGTCCATGAGGGGGTCAGAGCGACCTCGCCTCAC
>JALLOM010000416.1 GCA_027717865.1 Acidobacteria bacterium AH-259-O06
TAGATCCCCCCGCCCTCCCGTTCGGAACGGAAGGCGATTTTCGTGCCATCGGGCGAGAAGGCAGGTTCGTGGTCATCCGCTTCATGGCGGGTCACGCGAATAGGTTCTCCACCGGGGACCTGTTTCACCCAGATGTCGAGGTTGCCCTCCCCGGCACGGTCCGAGGCGTAAGCCAGCAACTTTCCATCCGCCGTAAGGGCCGGCTGGTAGGTCAAGCCGGTATCGGAGGTCAGCCGGGTCAGAAGGGGCTGGGGGACCGACTCCCGAGCGAGTTCCGGGGATCGGGTGAGCCAAAGCGTAACGCCCACAGCAACCACTACCCCGACCAGCCCCAGGGCAATGGCCATCACCACGTTCCATCCGCGGGCCGGCTTGGCCGTGGCGGGCGGTGCAGAAATCAGCTCGCCGAAGTCGGACTCTTCCCTCAGCTCTTCCAGATCGATTCGGACCTCATCAATGTGCTGGTAACGCCGATCCGGTTCCTTGGCCAGCATCTTTTTCACGGTGTGCTCGAGCACTGGGGGAATAGCCTCGACGTGTTGAGTTAAAGCCGGCGCAGTTTGACCGAGAATGGCCGCGGCCGTGTCCATGGGCGAAGCTTTCCTAAAGGGATGAACGCCCGTGAGCATCTCGTAGAGCACCACCCCAAAGGAGAAAATGTCGGATCGTGTGTCCACGTCCTCGCCCCGCACTTGCTCCGGAGACATATAAGCCAGCGTTCCCAGGGTCACGCCTGTTTTGGTCAAACTGGCAGAGATGGTCTGCTCTTGACTCCCCACAGCCTCCACGGGGACAAGCCGCTTGGCCAAGCCGAAATCCATTACTTTGACATGACCCTCAGGTGTGAGCATGACGTTGGAGGGTTTTAAATCGCGGTGAACGATCCCTCTCTGGTGTGCTTTTTCCAAGGCTTCGGCAATCTCTGCCGACTTTTCCAGCGCTTCCTTCAAGGGTAAAGGGCCTTTGGCTAATTTCTCCTTGAGGGTCTCGCCTTCAACGTACTCCATAGCGATGAAGGCTTGGCCCTCGGCCTCTCCGACCTCATGGATATGGCAGATATAAGGATGATCCAGTGCAGCGGCCGACTTGGCTTCGCGCAGGAAGCGCTTTCTGGCGGTGGGATCTTCCTGCATCTCCTGCGGCAGAAACTTGAGGGCGACTTTGCGGTCCAGCGTTGTATCCTGGGCCAGAAAGACTTCTCCCATGCCCCCTTGGCCGAGCTTCTTGAGGATCTTGTAGTGAGAGATAGTCTTGCCGATCACCCGCCCCCCTCCTTTTCTGGTGGGATTCCTCCTCAATGCTAAAACTTTAGGTGCTTGAAGGCAAACGCATTCACTCGGGCGTGGAGTTCGAGACCAGCCCGAGTGCTACGAGATTCGGCCCATGTTGTGCTACATGGCTCATCCAAAGAAGCGCGTTGGTATCCGTGAATTGCGTCAGAACCTGAGCGTCTACGTCAAGAGGGTGATGGCCGGAGAAACCCTGGAGGTGACTGATCGAGGCCGAGCGGTGGCCGTTCTTGCACCGTTGGCGGAGGCCTCAACATGGTTGGACCGTCTGATGGCTTCCGGCCGGGCGACCACCGCGGTGGGCGACCTCTTGGAGCTCGGAAGACCGCGGGCACGGCAAGTTTCGACCCGGCTAAGCGAAGCGTTGAACCAGATCCGCGATGAACGGCTGTGATCCGCAAGCTGCTGTATCTCGATTCCTCCGCAATCATAAAACTGGTCGTCAGGGAGCCCGAAACCGATGCTCTTCGCGCTCCTGAAGCAGTGGCCGGACCGTATTTCCAGTGTGCTGGCGCGGGTGGAGGTCCTGCGGTCGCTGCGGCGCGCGGCGGCTCCTCCCACCGATTACCAACGCGGCGAACAGGTGCTGGCGCGACTGGCGCTTGTCCGAATCGATGACGGAATTCTGGCCACAGCCGCTGCTCTGGATCCCCCGCATCTCAGGGCGCTTGACGCCATTCATTTGGCAACGGCGCTCTATGCTGGCAGGTGGTCTCTGGCACGAGTATTTCTCCTAATTTCTCCTTCTTGTCTCGCAGTGAAAGTGTGGTATTCTTAAATTGGAATTCCAATGTGAGTTCAAAGGCCTCAAACAGGATGACAGGTTATGGTCGCACTCTTGGAGCTCTCGTCGAACAGTCGAAGCGGTTAGAGCAGGTCCATAAGGCAGAGCTGGATCGCGGAGACTGGGTGGTTGTTACCACCCACAACTCCGTCTACTCCATCCATGTGCTTGAGGATGGTTTCTACTCTGTCTCTGGCGGATGGTTTGATCGTAAAGGCTTGTCGCCTTTAAAGACAACCATTACTGGCTGTACTTGGGGTGGGAGCGCGGTCAAACTGGACATTATTGCCGCTTGTGGCCTTTGTCTGGAGTTCGGCAATCGAGTGGTGACCAGCCGTATTCGAAAAATTCATCTCATCCCATTCCGAGGAGAACTCGTTACAAACTGACTTCTGCGGTGATTAGTGGCGAGGCAACATCGCCAGCACTCCGGAACACCTTTTCCTTTAACTTTAAGAAACAAACTTGAAGATTTACCATAAAGGAAATCCGCATCAACGGCTGGAATGCAGATGATCGGCAAGACTATCTCTCACTATAAGGTTCTGGAGAAGCTGGGCCAAGGGGGCATGGGGGAAGTCTTTCTGGCTCAAGACACGAAGCTGGACCGGAAGGTCGCCTTGAAGTTCTTGCCGGACTTCATGCAGCAAGACCCCACGGCC
>JALLOM010000417.1 GCA_027717865.1 Acidobacteria bacterium AH-259-O06
CTACCACCAGGTTGTTGTAGCCAAAGCAAGCTCCTCGCTCGGTAACGAGTATTTGCGAAGCCCCCGCTGATTGGACTTTCTCCAAAGCATGCTGGATATCCCAAGGCGCCAAAAACTGACCTTTCTTGATGTTGACGATCTTACCGGTGGATGCCGCGGCCAGGATCAAATCGGTTTGACGCGAGAGAAAGGCGGGGACCTGCACTACATCGAGAACCTGCGCCGCCGCTTCCACCTGCTCCACCTCGTGGACATCCGACAAAACGGGAACATCCAGCTCCTGACGCACGCGCTGGAGGATTTTCAACCCCCGCTCCAATCCCGGGCCTCGATAAGAGTGAATCGAGGTGCGATTGGCTTTGTCGTAGGATGCCTTAAAAATGAGAGGAATTTCCAGACCGGAGGTGATCTCTTTTAACCGACCCGCCATCTCCAGGCAGTGCTGCTCGCTCTCAATTACACACGGGCCGGCGATGAGGAAAAAAGGGTTACTCCCGCCCAGTTGCCAGCCACGCAGGGAAATAACACTCTGCAATGCCATCGCGGTTTAATGACGAATGAGAAATGATGAATTTCGAACAAGTTTTCGTCTGTTTGTACTGTCTCGTGGTGCTGTCATGGGTGCTGTGGTGCTGCGGTGCTGTGGTGCTGTCATTGGCCGGTTCCACCTACTCATTCTACATTGTCAGCTGTCAGCTGTCAGTTGTGTTGTCAGCTGTCAGCTGCAAAGGGTTCGCCGTCAGTTGTCGGTCAATTGCAGGCTGGATGTCTGCACTCGGACGGCAATCTCTTTGCCTGTTCGGCGTGATTTATACTCGGTGGCGGCCTTGATAAAGCTGACAAAGATCGGATGAGGCTTGAGCGGCTTGGATTTAAACTCAGGATGAAACTGACACCCAAAAAACCAGGGGTGATCGGCAAGTTCCACGATCTCAGCGAAGTTCTTGTCCGGGGAGTTTCCGGAAAACTTCAAACCGTAGCTGGTGAGAATTTCTTCATACTCGCGGTTAAACTCATAGCGGTGGCGATGACGCTCCGAAATTTCCCTTTGTCCATAAATCTGGTAAGCCAGAGAATCCTCCTCGAGAACACATGGATAAGCGCCCAGGCGCATCGTTCCTCCCATTTCTTCAATTCCCAGCAGTTCACGCAGTTTATAAATGACCCGGTGTGAACTGGAGGGATCAAACTCGGAACTATGGGCATCCAAAGAACAGACGTGGCGGGCAAACTCGATAACTGCACACTGCATCCCCAGACAGATTCCAAAATAGGGAACCTTGTTGACGCGGGCATAACTGATGCCCTTAAGCATCCCTTCGATACCCCGGGGACCAAACCCACCCGGTACCAAGATACAATCCACATCCTGGAGTTTGCTTTCCCAATCTTCACCAACCAGGCCTTCCGATTCAATCCACCTCAAGTTCACAGCCACGCCGTGAGGAAGTCCACCGTGTAGCAATGCTTCATTGAGGCTCTTATAGGAATCCTCATATTCAACATACTTGCCTAAAATTCCCACCGTAACCTCGCCAACGGGATTTTTGATTACTTTAACCAAATTCTCCCACGAAGTCAGATCGCAGTCACTCTGGGGCAACTCCAGCAGCTCCACGATCATTGAGTCCAGTGCTTCATCGTGTAAGACCAGCGGGACTTCATAGATACTCTCAACGTCCTTTGCCGTGATGACCGCTTGGGGAGGCACGTTACAAAACAGCGCGATCTTGTTCTTGATTTCTCGCGTCAATAGGCGATCGGTTCGACAAAGCAAGATGTCTGCTTGGATACCAATCTCACGCAGCTCCCTGACAGAATGCTGAGTGGGCTTGGTTTTTAGTTCTCCAGATGTCTCAATATAGGGCACCAAAGTAAGGTGAATGAAGATGGAATTTTCTTTGCCGACCTCATTTCGCATTTGACGGATCGCTTCAAGGAAGGGGAGACTTTCAATATCTCCAACCGTACCTCCAATTTCAACAATCACAACATCCAAATCATCGCTCAACCTCTTGATGGTAGCCTTGATTTCGTTTGTGATGTGGGGAATGACTTGAACAGTCTTTCCCAGATAGTCACCCCGTCGTTCTTTCTCAATGACGGTCTGATAAATTTTTCCAGTGGTGGAATTGTTGGCCCGCGTCAAACGCACATTCGTAAAACGCCCGTAATGTCCGATATCGAGGTCGGTTTCGGCACCATCATCGGTGACAAAAACTTCACCGTGCTGAAAAGGGCTCATGGTTCCGGGATCCACGTTAATATAAGGATCCAGCTTCAATAGAGTTACTTTGAAGCCACGGGACTCAAGAAGACATCCTATAGAAGCCGACGCCAGGCCTTTTCCAAGTGAACTTAAAACCCCACCCGTGACAAAAATAAATTTGGTCGGCATCTTCTCTAATTACCCCCTTTCGGATTCCCTCAATTCATTCTCCAATAAGGGTGTGACACGATCGATGTCTTCATATGTGTCCACTCCAAGACTGTCTTCATGAACCTCGACGACCTGAACTGGGATCCCATTCTCCAAGAATCTGAGCTGCTCCAGGCCTTCAATTTTTTCCAATCTAGAGGGTCTCAACCGTGACAAGAGCTGTAAAAATTCCCGCTGATAGCCATAAATTCCCAAATGCTTATAAAACGAGCCGGGTGAACGCCGCGGATAGGGGATGGCAGCTCGAGAAAAGTAAAGAGCGCGGTCGTGTTCATCCACCACCACTTTGACGA
>JALLOM010000418.1 GCA_027717865.1 Acidobacteria bacterium AH-259-O06
TCCCTCACCATCTGTCCGACACAGGCAAGGTCTGCCTGGGGGGCTTCTTCAGCCGCAAAGCAAACGCCTGTCCACTGATTCTCATCGTGGTTCGTAGTGCTCGCCGAGGAAGATCATTCAAATTTGCAACCTGCGCCTGCGCCTTGTGCTTCCTAACCGGTTGGATGGAGTTTTTCAGGGGGACAGGTGTCTCAGGCGGCGCTGGCGCTCGTCCTGCTGGTCGGGGCGGGGCTCATGCTGAACAGCTTCGTTCGGCTCGTGCGCGTCGATCCCGGCTTCCAGTCAGACCACCTCTTGACGATCAGGTTCGATCTACGACACGCGAAGTATATGAACGTGGACCCTCCGATCAACCGGTTCACGCCCAGCGCGGCCGTTGTGCAGCGGCAGTTCCTCGAGCGAATCGAGGCTCTGCCAGAGGTCGACGCCGTCGGGCTGGTCTCCGCGGGGGGGACTCGGCCCCCTGTGAGCATCCTTGGGCGTCCCGCGGCGGCTCGCCAAGAGCCGTTCCGAGCCTGGTACCTCGAGAGCAGCCCGGACTATTTTCGGACGCTGCAGATCCCGCTGCTGAAGGGCCGAGTATTCACCGAGCGCGATGGCGCCGGTGCTCCGGGTGTGGCCATCATCAATGAGACCCTGGCCCGCCAGTTCTTGCCTGGGGAGGATCCCATCGGCGCACGCGTCCAGGCAGACCTGCTGCGAGGCCGGACCGTTCACGAGGATCTCATCGCTGACCAGTCGCGCACGATCGTCGGCGTCGTGGGCGATGTCAAGCGCAGCTTGAGGTCTGACATCGGCCCCCTCATGTATGTGCCGTACGGGCAGCATATGGACGTGTACCCAAGCTTTGGCGTTTGGCCGGTGCCGGCCAACAAGCAGCTCGTGATTCGCACAGCCGCTGATCCGTTGAGCCTGGCGGGAGCGGTGAGGACGGCCATGGCCGACGTGGATCCGAACCTGGTGCCCTACGACATCATGACCATGGACACGCGGCTCGCCGGCTCGGCTCAGGAGGAGGAGTTCTGGATGCAGCTGCTCGGACTCTTCGCCGGGCTGGCCGTGGCGCTGGCCGCCATTGGCCTCTACGGGGTGATCGCCTATGCGGTCGCCCAGCGCACCCACGAGCTCGGGATCCGGACGGCCCTCGGGGCCACCCCGACCAACGTCTTCACGCTGATTGTCCGGCAGGGGCTCGTCGTGGCGCTGCTCGGCGTGGCCATCGGGATCCCGGCCGCGGTGGCCCTCACCCGCGTGCTTGCCAGTCGGCTCTTTGGCGTCACCGCGACCGACCCCGCGACCTTGGCGGCCGCCGCCGTCCTGTTCGTCAGCATCGCGCTGCTGGCGTGCTCCATTCCCGCCCGCCGCGCCACGAAGGTCGATCCCATGGAGGCGTTAAGGTATGAATAAGCACCTTGTCTGTCAAAACTTTTGTGCATAGGGCCAGCCGGCGGCGCCGGTTTGCTCAGGAGAAGGTAAAGACTGAAATGGACATTGTACGCAAATCCGCGGCCCGCAGGCGACGCATCCAAAGGATGCTCTACGCGCTCGGGGCACTGAGCGTACTGGGCACCATTACGGTCGGTCTTTCCCGACTGGAGCCGGCCTTGCCCACGGTCGAGAAGTCCGCTGTGTGGGTGGACACCGTCAAGCGGGGCCAGATGATTCGGCAGGTGCGCGGTGCGGGCACGTTAGTTCCGGAGGAGATCTTGTGGATTCCGGCTGCCACGGAGGGCCGGGTGGAGAGAATCCTGGTCCAACCGGGAGCCCTGGTTCGGCCCCGTAGCGTATTGCTGGAATTGAGCAATCCCGAGCTGGAACTGGAAGCGCTGGATGCCAAGTTTCAGCTGAGGGCGGCCGAGGCGGAATACAAGGATCTGGAGGTCCGTCTGGAGAGCCAGCTGCTGGAGCAGAAGGCGCGAGCCGCCAGCGTTCAGGCCGAATATACCCAAGCCAAACTCCGGGAGGACGCCGATCAGGAGCTGGCCAGGGAAGGTCTAATCTCCGAACTCACCCGAAAGATCTCCAGCAGCATGTCGGAAGAGCTGGCCTCGCGCCATGAAATTGAGCAGAGCCGCCTGGAAATTGGCTCTGAGTCGATCCAGGCCCAGTTGGCCGCGCAGCGGGCCCGAATCGACCAGCTGAGAGCCCTTTATCAGCTGCGGCAGCACCAGCTCGATTCCCTGCAGGTTCGTGCCGGGACGACTGGAATTTTGCAGGAAGTGCTGGTGGAGGTGGGACAGCAGCTGGCCCCGGGCACCAATCTGGCCCGGGTGGCCAATCCGAAGAAGCTCAAGGCCCAGCTTCGAATTTCCCAAACCCAGGCGCAAGACGTTCAGATCGGACAGAAAGCCACCATCGACACCTGGAACGACCTCATTTCCGGCCGTGAGAGAGGGAACCGTGACGGTGGACGTGGCCCTGGAGGAGGCTCTCCCCAAAGGCGCGCGGCCCGATCTGAATGTGGATGGCACCATTGAAATCGAGCGTTTGGATGATGTCCTCTATGTGGGGCGCCCGGCCTATGGGCAGGAGGAGACGACCCTGGGACTTTTTAAATTGACGGAGGCAGGCCGCGTCGCGGTTCGGGTGCCGGTCAGACTGGGTCGCAGCTCGGTCCATACCATAGAGATCCGGGAAGGCCTGCAGGCCGGTGATGAGGTGATCCTCTCAGACATGTCCGCCTGGGATGCCTTCGATCGCGTACAACTGAACTAAACGAGCCGAACCA
>JALLOM010000419.1 GCA_027717865.1 Acidobacteria bacterium AH-259-O06
GCGGTGCAGCAACCGTAATTCGTATCCAGGCCGAACACGTTGGCTTCTGGCCCGTTGGTGGTGTAGATCCGGTCTTCGCTTACGCGAGCGACAACTTGATTTGCCTGTTGCACATACTGACGCGCCCACCAGTCCGGCTTGATCTGTGCCGGCAGGGCGTTGAAGGCAATGCGCTCCAGACGATCTCCGAAGGAGGGATCCCCGACCACCTGCAGCAGCCACTCGAGCGAATACATGTATTCCACTACAGCACAGAGTTCGGTTCCCTGGGAGGGCATCCTTCCAGCGAAGCATTCGTCTCCCGTAAAAAGACCGGTAGCCTGTCCGTGGTACCTATCCAGGGCACGAAGCGCCTCGAAGGCCGTCTGGCGATCGAAATCGTCCCCGGACTGGCGATACCAAACGGCGGGGGCTTTCACTCCCATGGCATTGTTCACGACATGGCTTTCATGCTCCCACTTCTCGACCTTTTCCTTGTGTGGAAGATCCCGGAAATGCCAGGTCCAGTTGTAACCTTGACGTTCCATTTTGTCTGCCAGGTCCAGAAGCCAGGGTTCTTTGGTCCTCACAAACAACCAGTGAATACTCAACACGCCATCCTGCCAGCGCATTCTGTTCCAGGAAAAGAGCGGTCGTTCATCTAGTTGGCGGTTCACTGCCTTCAAAAAACGATTCATGGCAGGAATAACCCGGTTGTCTCCAGTAGCTTCCTGATACTGAGTCAGAACTTTCAGCATCACGTAGACCGGCCAGGGGTCACGATATTTGTAATTACCCGTAGAGCTTTCTTCAGGGCCCAGCCAGCCATCCTGAGCTTGGCCTCTGAGTGCGTAGTCGATGTAGCGCCGGACTGACGCCTGTAGCTCTCCATCGTCAAGCAAGAAGGCGAGAGGAACGGCGCCGTCCAGCCAGTAGGGTGCCCGTTCCCAGCCTTCCGCGTTGCCTCCGATCCAGCCACTTTCTTTGACATCTGCCCAGAATTTCTGCAGGTTCCCCGTCAATCCCCCATTCTGGATCTCCAGCTGATTCTTGAGCCATCCTGTGGGCTTAACGCTGCCCAGTGCAAAGGCCTCAAAAGTTAGTTGCCTCAGTCCCTTCTCTTGGGCAGCTGAAGAAACTCCCCAACAATTGAAGGCGACAAGCAGCGCGGCAGCCAAGGCCTGCAGGGTCGACTTGAGAGCGAATGGTTGACCTGGGGTCTTGCACCGGCTTTGGGATCGTGTACTCATAGTGACTCCTCTCCTCTCTGGCCAGGGTTTGAAATGGACTGACCGTCAAACTGTTCAAGTGAACAACGACTTAGTATAGGTCTTTCCGAAGATGACAGGAAGAGACAAGTGGGCCTCTCACAGCGTATATGATGTCATAAGAACGAGGGACCCCCTTGGTAAGCTAGCGGAAAAAGAAGAAAGCTTCGCTCAAGAAGCTGATCCGCGTCGCAAATCCGACGAATGGATCCATCTATCCTGCCTACCATAAAATCTGTTAAATTATAGAATACTAAAAGCTTAGAAGTATATTCCCTAGACCTCTCTCTTTGATCCTTTCCACCAGAACCTTTTGGAAATCGTGCGATTAAATTTCTTTATACCTTCTCACGCCGAGGTGCATCCACAGCCCGGTGAAAACGGGCAAAACTTCGCCATCCACAACGGACAGGGTGGAAGTTCTTGGGCCGGAGTCCCAGACTCAAGCAGGTAGAGACGCCGCTCGGCCTCAGCCGCGATCCGCTCAAGGTTCTTGAACCTCACATCGTAGACCATGAACTTGTCGCCTTCCAGACTCTCGTAGTAGATCACAATGCGTCCCTGCTTGTGCCCTGAAAGAGCACACTCAAAAGCAAGGCGGTCGAAGTAGTGGGAGAATGTTCTAGCGAGATGTTTGCGCTCGACCATCTCCGGAAATTTGGTGGAGCGAAGTATAGTCGGAGTTCCGTTAAAGGTATTTACCCACCCGCTGAGTGAGCCAAGCTCCAGACGCGTGCGACCAAAAGCTCCAGGTATGCCAAAACGTAGTGCCTGTTCCAGGGCACCCTTAAAACCCTGGTGTTCGAGACGTGCAAAGGACATCTCTAAACTTGCATCTTCTGGCTCCTCTTGCTTCTCGACAGACTTCCTTTGCCTCAGGGATCACGGCTTCGAAAAGGTCAAAATCTCCGTGATCAGGAGCTCGCAGGTCGAGCGGGTTCACGCCGACATCCTTGTACTACTGCGGGTGCATTGTGGCAAAACTTCCCCCTCGGTATTGGTCCTCGTCGTACTCCAATTTGCCGTGATCGACCAGGGGATAGCCGGGCACCTGACGTCCCACCAGCCCCCGACTCCAGGCATAGCCAGCCAACCACAGTGCGTTGACCCCGGCTCGTTTCTGGGTGGCCTCACATAGATCTCCGCATTACCGGAATCGTTGGATCTATAGCTTTACGCCAGTACTTCCTTCACCACGTGCGCCGGTTCGACACCCGTCAGCTTGGCATCCAGTCCTTGATGCTTGTGGGTGAAGCGTTCGTGCTCGATGCCAAACAGGTGCAGAATCGTGGCTTGGTAGTCCCGGATGTGGACCGGGTCTTTGATGATGTTGTAGGAGAAGTCGTCCGTTTCGCCGTGAACCACGCCGCCTTTGATGCCGCCGCCAGCCATCCACAGGCTGTAGCAGCGCGGATGGTGGTCGCGGCCGTAATCGGCTGGCGTTAGTTTGCCCTGGGAGTAGATCGTCCG
>JALLOM010000042.1 GCA_027717865.1 Acidobacteria bacterium AH-259-O06
TAAGGCGGAGCTTACATTTTTAAACTGTTGAAGATGAGTTTCACCCTATCGTCGGGGGCGAAACACTGGTAGAATGCTAAATACCTAGAACGGAGTTCGGGGGAACTTTATAACCCCTATTTAGTGCGGCGGGAGATCACAATGAAGAGAACGATGAGCCTCTTCTTATTTTTATTTGTCTTTGTATTGGCGTTTCCTGTTATGGGCCAGCAACGAAAGTTTCTCTATCCCGCGAAGTTCGTCTGTGGTACGTCTATAGAACTCGTTGACCCACTTGGTCCTGGCGTCTATAAAACTTTGATCAACGTACTTAATCCCACCGAGCAGGAGATAACCATAAGGAAGAAGATCGTCCAAGAGGGCAAAGTTGGGACATTCTCGGATATTAGGATTGGGCTGAACGGCGTCTTCGATTTTGCCTGCGAGGATATATTCCCCGATACCGTTCCCGTCCCTGCTCCTTCAAAAAACGGATTTGCCGTGATCAAGAGCGACGTGGAACTTGCCGTCTGGGCTGTGTACACTACTATAACACCGGCCGTCACCACCGCACCAGCCACTGGCGCGGCTCCAGGCCCCCAGGTGGTGCGTATTGAACCAATCATTATCGGTGTTAATGCGGCACCTGCGAGCACAAAGTTGATGTTTAACTTCAATGCTGTGGGTAGTACTCTTAACACAGGCATAGCGATAGCCAATGTATCTGATGAGCTGGGTTCCCCGACGACAGGTGGCATTACATTTCGTCTGTTTCCGACAGGAGCTTCTCCACTGACGGTCACTTCGACCCTTCTGACCTCAAAGCAATTAGGTTCAGGTGTTAATCCTGACGGAACGCTTTCGCCAGGTTCGACGTTTGCAGTTTTACTAAGCGAGCTGCTTCAAGCTGTGGAAGCTTCAGAAAGCTTCACGGGCTACATCTTGGCAGACTGCGATTTTCCCAAGGCGAAAGGGATTAACTTCATAGCTGACAGAGGCTTTTCCGATTTTGCTCAAGGCTATCAAGCTTTAGATATAACCTCTGCTCAGTGAGCACTCCCCATCGGAGTGCCAATGCATCGTTCCAAACCAGGCCCCCGGCATTTGATTTGACTCCAACTCACTATCTCTGAGCAATTGCATATACTCGTCGAAACTTGGTCTCTGCAAAAACTAGTGAAGCGGGGTCACCGGCAGGGTGGTGAACTGGCCGGGCTGGGTGCCTAGCTCAAGGGCAGTGGTGGCGATCTCGCCGCCCTCAGCCGTCACCGTCAATGTGCCTTGAAACTCGCCGGTGTCAGCACTGGGGAACAACTCATCGATAAAGCGCGCAGTGTGACCGTTGGCTGCCAAGTCAATGGCCGTCTCTCCTCCAGCGAGCGCCTGGCCATTGGCGTTGCGCAGGACCAGGTTGAGCGTGACAGCAGTACCTGTGGAACTGATGGCCACCCCCGTCCTTAACCCAGTTGCGGTGCTCTGCCGAACTGGGGAGATGAAACCGTCAAAGGAGCCACTGGTTCCCACGCCCGCGATCCCTACAGCTGGCAAAGCAAAACGCAGCACCCCCCCTTGGACGCCCTCCGCCGAAGTGACGCGGGCCGAACCCACCACCACTGGACCTCGCCCATCCGTTGTAAAGATGGCCCCCCCGTGCGGAGCAATGTTAAAGCCAATATTGCTAGCGGGAGCCATTCCGTTTACGGCCGTCAATAAGCCGTTTCCATTGTCGTCAAAAAAGGCGAGGTTGCCTTTGGCTCGCTGGAATAGAGAAGGATTGAGCAAAAACACGGAGGAGACAAGGCCATCTCCGTTGCCAAACTGGGCATAGTGCAGGGTCCCGGCCCATGGCTGAGGTGCGACGGGGATCACGGGCAAAGTGGTGAACTCACCTGGATTGGGTCCGAGTTGAAGAGCCGTGGCCACCAGTGGACCCCCTTCTACCACTAACGTCCCTTCAAAATCGCCGATCTGCGCGAAGATCTCATGGACAAAGCGCGCAATGTGTCCTTTGCTCGGCACCTCAATTTCAGTCTTTGCGACCGTGGTGCCATCCAGACCTTTTAAGGTCAGGGTCAAGGTGGTCTCTGCGCCGGCGTTGACGAGAGCTAGCCCGGTACTAAGACCCGTTGCCAGCTCTCTCACGATGGGGATAATCGCCGTGTCCACCAGCTGACTTGCCCCAACCCCCGCGATCCCGATGCCGGGAATGCTAAATCGGATGACACCGCCCAAAGCATTGTCGGAAGTCACCGCGGCAGAACCGGCTGCCAGTTCCCCTTGGCCATCGGTAGAGATGCTAACGGCACCGAGCGGGGGTATGGAGAACTCAACACCGCTTTGGACCGCAGAAGCCAAAACCTCGGTCGCGGGGGGGACTCCGTCATTACCTCCAGCGGCAATCCCGACCGGGAGAGCAAGGCCATTGTCATCAAAGAAGTCAACTTTGCCAGAAACCGTCTCGGTGGCGGAAGGATTGGTGAGCACTATGTCTGAAGTAAAGCCCTGGCCGTTTCCAAATTGGGCAAAGTAGAGCTTCTTCTCCCCAAGCTGGCTCCGGGAGAGCGCAGTGGTGGGAGACAAAGTAGTTTCAAAAGTTCCATCTCCCTCCAAATCCAAATTGAGATCTGGGAACGCTGGAGACGCAGGATCGTAAGTCAACTCACCTACTGACTGGGGGCCCATTTGCCCATCGTAGAAAGCACTCCTCGTGACCGTTCCTTCTGTGTCTTCTTGGTGTACCTCGAAGTTGAATGTTCGCTCTTCCCCTGTTGAGCGAATTTCCATCTTGTACACATTCTCATTAGGTAGAAAGACATTTGTCGTATTCTCCATTATCAGGTATTCGCTACCTGGAATACTGACTTCTGCCCCTCCTGACTTGACTGGACCGTTATGAAAGCCCGCTGAATCGAAAACATGCAGCTCCAGTGGATCGGATTGAAGGAGAACCTTACTATCTGCCTTGGGTACGCTAAACTGGAGTAGTGTGGGCGGAACGCCGTTGATGATGTCTTTGATCGCATTGTGAACCCTGGGATCTGTGGGTACAACACCATGATCTACATCGCTTACTGTTAATGGCGTAACATTTCCATCGAGCGCCCCACCGTGTTGGCTGGTTATCGTAAATAGCCCATCCCCATTTGTTCGTTCCACGCTAATAACTTCAACCAGTTGAGGTTTTATTATACTTTGTTTATAAAATCTAACTATGCGTATCCCTTCCGGAGTTTTCAGACCATTACTTGCAATAGTAAAGGTTGGAACACCTATGGTGCCTGGTCGATCCCAGGCCCCCAGTTCCTCCCAAAACCTGATAGCATTCCCCCAATGACGGGTTACTTCTATCTTGGTATCTTGATCCGGCCAAATCTCCTGTAGCGTTTGGATCAAATTATACAAAGTGCCCTCTTTTTCCTGAATTTTTATAAGGGAATGCCCTTTCGTATATTCTTCAGTGGGTAGCAGCTGATAAAGTGATCGCCAGTTCCGCATCAAAATACGGAGATCCTCCGCTTCGCCAAAAAATTTTATGAAGGAGATTCTGGGCAGCCCAAATCTTAGGGCGAAATAAGGGACCAGGCCTCCCAGATTGGGAGTGCCCATTTGGATGAGCTTGTCTACCTTCGAGCTGCCGACAACAGTGGCATAATACCTGGCGACCAAACCTCCTGTGCTGTGGGAGATAAGAATGACCTTTTCCGAACCTGTTTCTTCGAGTATTACATCAACCCACTGGTCTAACCTTTGCGCAGCCCCTCTTAGGTCCTTGCGCCAGTCGTAGGGGAAGGTAAACAGATCACCGCTCTCCACCACTTGTGGCTGCCCGGCCAGCGTTTCCTCGATCAGGCCCTCGGTATAGCGGAGATTTCCTTCAAGAAATTGGATGAGGGGGGGATACACGTTGATGTGCTCCCCGTGGCCGCCCTTCCCTGGTACAACCAGTTCGCACAAATTTCTTATGCCACAATTTGCGAAAGTGATCCCTCTAACTATGCTACCAACACGAATCTCGACATTCGCATCTCCGGGAGTTTCCCCATCACCTTTAAGACGCAGTTCTGGGAGAGGGTCGCCCGGAGGTAAACCTAAACCAAAAACCTCCACCCCAAATCTGAAACCGGTGAGCGGAGGCCAAATACGTTCTCCCGAGTCCATCCGTGCATTGTTGTTTTTGTCATCGTACAAGACAGACCCCGGGAACCCGGGGATTATGACGACCGGGACTCTTGAAGCCTCCTGTGTCACGGTGAAGGTCTGCCCGGCGATGGTCAGGGTGTCAGTACGTAAGCTGGTACTCGTGTTGGCCGCCACCGAGTAGGTCACTGTCCCGTTGCCACTGCCGCTGCTGCCTGAGGTGATGGTGATCCAACTCGCGTTGCTCACCACCGTCCAGTTACACCCACTGGGAGCAGTCACCCTCACACTGCCCGTCCCACCCTCGGCCTCAAATGACTGAGTTGTCGGCGAAATCGCATATGTACAACCTGTTTCCGCAATTTTGGCGATAAAGGCGTCTATCCTAAGAAAACCGAGGGCATCGCTGTTACAGTTGCCGTCTGTGCCGCAGGTTCTGTCGAAGGCACCCGGTGTGGTCGGAAAGTCTGTCGAAAAGGTCCAACCGGTCAGGTAGGCGCTTCCCGCCGCGTCCACCGCAATCCCCTTTGCGCTGCCGCCCAGGTGAGTGGAATACACAAGCACCGAACCCGTCGCATCCAACTTCGTGACGAAAGCACCACCCAAAACCTCCGGCAGGGCATCGACGATCGGAAAGTCAAGCGAACCAGTTCCCGTCAGGTAGGCGCTTCCCGCGGCGTCCACCGCGATCCCTAAGCCTTCCTCACGTCCACTGCCGCCCAGGTAGGTGGAATAGACTAGCGCCGAACCGCTCGCATTCAGTTTCGTGACAAAGGCATCCCCACGTATCCCTACCTGAGCAATACTACCGCCGAAAGTCGGCTGGAAGGCGTTGACGATCGGAAAGTCAGTTGAACTAGTTTCACCGATCACGAAGGCGCTTCCAGCGGCGTCCACCGCGATCCCCTCGCCAGCCTCACCTCCGCTGCCGCCCAGGTAGGTGCAATAGACCAGCGCCGAACCGCTCGCATTCAGTTTCGTGACAAAAGCGTCGGTACTACCACCACCGAAAATAGGCTGCAAGGCATTGGCGGTCGGAAAGTCACTCGAACCAGTCTCACCGGTCACGTAGGCGCTTCCAGTGTCATCGACGGCGATCCCGAGCCCTTTCTCAATCCGGTAGCTGCTGCCGCCCAGGTAGGTCGAGTAAGCCAGCGCCGAACCGCTCGCATTCAGTTTCGTGACAAATACATCCGAACAAAGAACCGAACGAGGATTACAGTCGGGCTGCAAGGCATTGGCGGTCGGAAAGTCACTCGAACGAGTCTCACCGGTCACATAGGCGCTTCCAGCCGCATCCACGGCAATCGCAAAGCCTCGTTCAAAGCTGCTGCCCCCCAGGTAGGTGGAGTAGACCAGCGCCGCACCGGTCGAATCCAACTTCGCGACAAAGGCATCCCCAGAACCACCGTAAACCGTCTGCAAGGCATTGGCGGTCGGAAAGTCACTCGAAAAGGTCTCACCGGTCACATAGGCGCTTCCAGCGGCGTCCACCGCGATCCCACGGCCTTCGTCAAAACGGCTGCCGCCCAGGTAGGTGGAATAGACCAGCGCCGAACCGCTCGCATTCAGTTTCGTGACAAAAGCGTCGTCACTACCACCACCAAAAATAGGCTGCAAGGGATTGGCCGTCGGAAAGTCAGGCGACTGAGTCCAGCCGGTCACATAGGCGCTTCCAGCGGCGTCCACCGCGATCGCCCAGCCCTGGTCGTCTCCGCTGCCACCCAGGTAGGTGGAGTACTCCAAGACCGGGTCGATAATCAAAGCTTTGCTGCGATCATAGGCCCCCACCTCAAAGCCCACGTAGTCGCTGTCTCGTAGGACATATTCGCCACCTATCTCCTCTCGCCGGCCGTCGGACTCTTGGTAGATGAACGGTTTTCGCAGCCGAAGCTCCCCACCTTCACTTGTCAGTACGAGATGGCCCTGCGAATCGAGCTGCAGCGGTGAGTTGATCGAACTCTCAAAACGAAGCGTGATGACTCCGAGGTCGGCACCGGGAGCCACGACAAAGTCGTATTCCAGCTTGGCCTGGTTGCCGTAATAGATGAGATCCACCCCAGGATAAACCTCCTCGTACCTCACCTTTGCATAAGTGGAAATGCCGGTGCGCCACCTTTCCGGATCCTGGCCGATGAAGTAGTTCACCTTTCCAGGCAGCTCTTCTAGGCCCTTAACAGCGGGATTGGGATTGGCCCCAATCAGCCGCATGCGCACTGTTGCCGTTTGAAGGCTGAGCTTACTGTCCTCATCTTTTATCCTCGCCCCTAGCGCTGGTCGCTTATTCCCCGCCGCTGGTTTCATGGGCTTCCGTAAGGTGAGCACTGCTCCGGTAGGTGTAAGAAACAAAGTGTAACCACGACCCCGGGACAAAAACTTGACGCGGGGGTCGGTCTGCCCTTGATTGGCTTCAAAATGCAGAGGAATCCGACCGTAAGCCCCAACAATCGACTTCTTGTGAGCCTCATTTATAGCCAAGCCAGAGACGTTGGCTAGCAGTAAAAGGGCCAGAATCCAAGCTGGTAGGAATTGCCTACAATTCATTCATCACCCCCTGGTGAGGCAGCATGGAACAGTCTCAACACCTGTCCATTTCTCAGCTTCTGACTACACATACATTAAACTTCCCCGAAGGAAGCAGCACGGAATAGGGATTTTCCCTTCCCTCAGCCGCGTAATTAGCTGCAAGCGAACGGCTTTCGTCCTCAGGATCTTGAATAAAAATCTTTGGCAGCAGGGCAAGGTTGCCATCGGCGTCGAGCACCGTTACCTTCAGGGAAGCCGCTTCCACGACCGTCTCCAGTGCACGATTTAGCCTGCCGGCCAGCTCTTCGGCATGACTTGCCCTCAGGGAAAGGCCCCCAGTAGCGTGGCGATACATTGAAGCTGCGTACGGGTCTCCTCCTCGGCAATGTCAAAACCCACCACGTGAGCGACAAAATCAATGTCTGCCCGCTTCAAATCCTCGGCGACCTTACACGGATCGCCATGACAGGTTTCTTTGCCGTCCGTGACCAGCAGCACGGTCTTTCCACCGGGAGCGTTCTCCAGCACTTCTGCCGCCCTCTGCAGAGAAGCGGCCAGAGGAGTGTGTCCCAGCGGGTTGATGGACTCGATGGGTTCGAGCATTTCCGGTTGTTCAATCTTTCCAATGGGGACCATCAGCTCGATGTCCTGGCAGTCTTCCTTACGCCGATGTCCGTAAACCATGAGTCCAATCTCCAACTTCCTAGGTGCGGCGCGTAGGAAACGCTTCAGTACGCTCCGGGCAATGGCCATCTTGGTTTGCCCCTGGACCTTACCCCACATGTTGCCTGATCCATCCAGGATCAAAAGCACCTGAGATGGCTTGTTCTCTTCCTCAGCTGGCACACCCGCCTCGGCTCTTGTCTCGGTTGCTGGCGCTACCTCCTCAGCCTCCGATGTACAGGCGAAGAGAGTGACCGCCAGCCACAGCGCGAGCAAGGGAATTAATGCGAAAAGGGCAACCACGTTTCGAGAGTAAAGAATGGTCGCTTTCATCTTGGACTACCTAGAATTGGTCTTGATTCACATTGCCACAATTATCAGAATCAAAAGAGTACCGTCGATTTCATGGGAGAGAAAGTGGTCGATGCGCTGAAAGAGATGATTTTTCGATCGCAAGCAAAAAAGCCAACGAAAGCAGATCCCATTGCCTCCCAGAAACATCATCCCTGCCCACTGGACATCGACTCGAATCGAAGATATTGAATTGAAAATCTCCCCCCGCTCTACAAAAGTTTATCAAATGGTTTGCCAAAGAACCACCAGAGAGCGACGAGGATGAAATCAACTTGCTGGCGCAAACGATCCTCGGGAAACCACAGGCGATTGAGCAAATCTGATGTCCGGCTAAACTTCCCGGAGCCGAGAAGGTGGATGCCTGTTGATCATACATACCTCCCGAGACACTGAACATAAGTCGGTGGAGTTCATGGGACTCTACGGAACAGGATTTCAGCTTGGCTCCAGCCGACAACGCAGAAGGCTCCTTCAGGAGAGAGGCAGCCGATTACGCTCAATCGGCAGAAGGTCGAGGTATTCAAACACTGATTGCAGGTGCGGGATTCGCCGCTCACCTGGCGGTAACCCTGGCCGCTCAGTCAACACTTCCCGTCATTGGTGTGCCTTTGGATTCCTCTTCTCTGAAAGGATTGGACTCCCTTTTATCTACCGTGCAGATGCCCAAGGAAATCCCGGTTGCGTGTATGACGATCGGCAAAGCTGGCGCGATTAACGCGGCCCTCTTCGCTGTTCAGATTCTCAGTCGCAGCGAGCCTGCCCTTGCTGCAAAGCTCAGAAACTATCGACAAAAGATGAGCCAGGAAGCTGCGGACGTTCAGCTCTGAGCGCAATCAAAGAATGTCGGGTGTGCCAGTCACCGCCCTGCTCATCGGACCACCATTTGTATGGTCAGCCGTCGCTTAGTTGCGCTTCCGTCTCGCTTAGATAGACTCATCTTCTATACTTTGGGTCACCATCTCGCCCGCGAACCTGCATTTCTAGGCCCCCTTCTGGAGGCGCTTCAAGGTGGCGCCACTATGTAGATGATTATTCCAATTACAAAGCAAAGGAATCTTGTAAGTCTTGTACCTTTTCCTCGAGGCCGAAAAACAGTAGAATATCAAACACGTAAAACACATTTCGTGGGAATTGCATAACCGCCTATTGAATGCGGAGGAGGAGAGCACAATGAAGAGAAGGATGAGTTTCTTTTTACTTTGAATCTGTTCATTGTAGATACGGACAATGACCGAATTCGTAAAGTGGATGCGGCAACGGGGATTATCAGAACCGTGGGTGGCAATGGCACAAGGGGCTTTTCTGGCGACAATGGTTTGGCTACGGAGGCTTCCCTGAATCGCCCCTTCATAGGCGTAGCGGTAGACGCGGCGGGCAATCTGTTCATTGCGGACAGCTTCAATAACCGAATTCGTAAAGTGGATGCGGTGACCAGGATTATCACGACGGTGACTGGAGGGGGCAATCCACCTGATTTAGTTGGCGACAACTGGCTGGCCACAGCAGCTTCCCTGAATCGGCCCATAATAGGCGTAGCGGTGCACCCGGTCGGCAACCTGTTCATTGCAGACACGCTTAATGACCGCATCCGTGGCGTTCAAGGACCCATTCCCTAGCAGCGTGCCTATGAGACTTCACTATCGCTTTATGAACGTCTGCGGCAAAGGAAAGATACCTCACCGATATTTCACCGTTTGCGGACTGTTGTGCCTGCTTGTGACAATCCTACACTCACAGCCCGCGAACCTGGTTAAAGACATCAACCCCAACGTTATCGTGAATGTCAGTTCTTCTCCTGGCAACTTTGTAGAAATGAGTCGAGTTCTGTATTTCACGGCCTCCGACGAGATTCACGGAAATGAACTCTGGAGGAGCGATGGGACGGCAGAGGGGACCGTGTTGGTCAGGGACATCCTGCCCGGATCTGGTTCGTCCTCTCCTTCCGAGCTTACCCCCGTCAATGGAACACTGTTCTTTGTGGCGAATGTTGGAGGTAAGGGACCTGAGCTGTGGAAAAGCGATGGGACAGAGGCGGGCACGGTGCTAGTCAAGGACATCGCTCCGGGACCTAAGTTTTCCTTTCCTTCTGGGCTCACCGACGTGAACGGGACCCTGTTTTTTAGCGCCGATGACGGTACCAACGGGTTTGAGCTGTGGAAAAGCGACGGGACGGAGAGCGGAACGGTCCGGGTCAAGGATATCCGGCCGGGTCTCGACTCTTCGGGGGCTTCCGGGCTTACCCACGTGAACGGGACCCTGTTTTTTACCGCCAATGACGGCATCCATGGGGGTGAGCTGTGGAAGAGCGACGGGACGGAGTCGGGAACGGTGCTGGTCAAGGATATCCGCCCGGGTCTCGACTTTTCATCTCCTCGTAAGTTCGTCACTGTGAACGGGACACTTTTTTTTGTGGCCGATGATGGCATCCATGGGCGTGAGCTGTGGAAGAGCGATGGGACGGAGGCGGGAACGGTGCTGGTTAAGGACATTCGGCCCGGCCCTGACTCTTCCTCAATTGTTTTTCTTACCCACGTCAACGGGACCCTTTTTTTGCGGCCGATGATGGCATCCATGGGCGCGAGCTGTGGAAAAGCGATGGGACCGAGGCCGGAACAGTCCTGGTCGTGCCGGGTCGCGACTTTTCTTTTCCTGATGAGCTTACCGATGTGAACGGGACCTTGTTTTTCAGGGCTGACGACGGAATCAACGGGGGTGAGCTGTGGAAAAGCGACGGGACCGAGTTGGGAACGGTCCTGGTCAAGGATATCCTGCCGGGCCCAGTCTCTTCGTCGCCTTCCGGGCTTACCGACGTGAACGGGACACTGTTTTTTACCGCCGGTGACGGCATCCATGGGTTTGAGCTGTGGAAGAGCGATGGGACCGAGGCGGGAACGGTGCTGGTTAAGGATATCCGCCCGGGACCTCTCTCTTCTTTTTGCTTTCGTGAGCAGCCTATCAACGTGAACGGTACCTTGTTTTTCAGGGCTGACGAGGGAATCAACGGGGAAGAGCTATGGAAAAGCGACGGGACGGAGGCCGGGACAGTCTTAGGGGCTGCGCATAAATAAGTCGGCAGTTTTTATGCACTACAGTATCGTTATGCTGGCTTAGCTTTCCGTTGGTACTCTGCCATTTATAGCATAAGTACTGGATTAAACTTAGGTTGACAACCTAGAGCGCATTATGAAACTATTGGGCATGATGTCCACTCTTTGTGCCTTAAGGTGTCATAATGCGATCAGAGGAATACCACACATCCAGACTGGTTGAGTTGCTAGAGAAAGAGCGAATTTTGACGCTTGATAGAATTGCCGAGGCATTGGGAAGGCCGTCAAGAATCACGGTTTTCCGCAAGCTGGCGCAGTTAGGGGGGCGGGCGAGTTACTCGCATCGAGGTCGATATCAAACCCTGGACAGGATCGCCGAGTACGACGAGAACGGCCTGTGGAGCTTCCGTGGAGTTCGTTTCTCCAGACAAGGAACCCTGTTGCGGACGATCGTCTATCTGGTGGAGCATTCGAGGCAAGGTTACTTCGCCTCAGAACTGCAGGCTCTGCTGCAAGTCCGTGTCCACAACGCACTGGCTCACCTGTATGGGGCCAATCTGTTGAGCCGAGAGCAGCTTGCGGATCAGTACCTGTATGTGTCACCCACGGGCGGTACGGACCAACTGGAGAAGCGTTACGAAGCGATCCAACAGGCACACGAGCAGGGATCTCCGGGCATCGAGGAGGTGCCCGAGGAGATGTGCGAAAGCATGCGTTTGCTGCTGTCGGTTCTCAACGAAAAGCAGCGTCGTCTCTACTTGGGACTCGAGTCGATGAGGCTCGGGCATGGGGGAGACGTGAAGATATCCCGGATTACAGGAGTCAATGTGAAGACGATCGCCCGGGGGCGTCGACAGCTGCAGGCGCGCAACATTACGGCCGAGCGTATCCGAGAAGTGGGAGGCGGCCGTCCTTCCCTTAAAAAAAAACGACGTGATGGCACTCCTGGATGAACTGATGGAAGGGGACACGGCAGGCGATCCCATGAGTGATAAGAGGTGGAGCCGGAAAGACACGCGATCGATCAGTCGGGAAATGAGCGCCAATGGAGTGCACCTCTGCCCCAATACTGTGGGCAAGCTGCTCAAGCACCAAAAATACTCGCTTCGAGTCAACCGCAAAAGCATCGCCGAGACCCAACATCCGGACCGCAACCGACAATTCGAACTGATCGCCGACTTCAGGAAACGATTCGAGGATGCCGGTTATCCCATCTTGAGCATGGACACGAAAAAGAAGGAACTCATCGGCAACTTCAGAAACGAGGGACGGGCCTGGAGTAGAGAGCCTGAAGACGTCAACCAGCACGATTTCCGGAGTCATGCATCGGCCATCACTTCTCCCTACGGGCTTTACGAGCCGGTTCAGAATCGCGGCACGATCATCATCGGCCTCTCCGCGAACACTCCGGAGTTTGCGGTGGACTGCCTGGACACATGGATTTCTAAACTCGGCTGGAGCGCCTACCCCAGCATGAAGGAAATCCTGCTGCTGTGTGACAGCGGAGGCAGCAATGGCTACAGGCCGCGCTTTTGGAAATACGGCTTGTACCATACAATTGCCCGAGGCCACGGCATCACCGTTACGGTCTGCCACTACCCTCCCGGCGCCTCAAAGTGGAATCCGGTCGAGCATCGGTTGTTCAGTTTCATCAGCATGGAGTGGGCCGGCCAACCGCTCCGATCTCTGGACACCATGATTCAGTACATTCGAGGCACGACAACGAAAACCGGTCTCAAAGTGACAGCGCTTGTCAATGAACGCAAGTACGCCAAAGGCAAGAAGGTGCCCGATCATCTGTTCAAAGAGATTCCAATATTGAACCACTCAGAACTTCCCGCATGGAACTACACCATTGGCCCGAACTGAACACCCCAAAATGCCGAATTATTTATGCGCAGCCCCTTAGTTAAAAACATCGGTCAGTCGAATTCGTCCTTTCCTTCTCAGCTCACCGCCTTGAGCGGGGCTTTGCTTTTTACAGCCGATGACAGAACTCACGGAGAGGAGCTGTGGAAGAGCGATGGGACAGAGGCGGGGACAGTCTTGGTCAAGGACATTCGGCCCGGCTCTGACTCTTCGTCCCCTTCTGAGCTCACGAATGTCAATGGAACGCTGTTTTTTGAAGTTGCCCGTGAGCTGTGGAAAAGTAATGGGACCGAGTCAGGAACCCTGCCTGTCAAGGCCTTCCTGGGACCTCCTTCTCAGCTTACCAACGTCACAGGAACCCTGTTTTTTGTGGTTGCATTTCGCGCGCCGTTCACCTTAGGTCTGTCCGAGCTGTGGAAGAGCGATGGGACGGAGGCGGGAACCGTGGCCCTGCTCCAAACCCCCGGGGGAGTCCGGAACTTGACGAACGTGAATGCAACACTGTTTTTTACGTTTGGTATCGGGATGTGGAAGAGCGACGGGACGCAAGAGGGCACGGTCTTGGTTAAGTCTTTCTACGTTTCTGCTTGCTGCCTAACAAACGTGAGAGATACTCTATTTCTTGCCGCCAATGATGGGACTAATGGGCATGAGCTGTGGAAGAGTGACGGAACGGAAGGCGGAACTGTGCTGGCCAAGGATATTCTATTAGGACCAGATTCTTCCTCTCCCTCCCAGCTGACCAACGTAGATGGGATGCTGTTCTTTGTGGCCGATGACGGCATCAACGGGAGGGAGCTGTGGAAGAGCGATGGGACGGCAGAAGGGACCGTGCTGGTCAGGGACATTCTGCCGGGATCAGACTCTTCCTCTCCTTCCCAGCTGACCAACGTGAATGGGATGCTGTTCTTTGTGACCGATGACAGCATCAACGGGAGGGAGCTGTGGAGGAGTGACGGCACGGGGGCAGGGACGGTCCTGGTCAAGGACATGCGCCTTGGCCCTGACTCTTCATCTCCTTCTGCGCTCACCAACATAAATGGGACATTGTTTTTTTCTGCCGATGACGGGATCAACGGGCGTGAGCTGTGGAAGAGTGACGGGACGAAGCTCGGTACGGTGCTGGTCCAAGACATTGCGCCCGGCCCCTTGCATTCGCAGCCCTCGGATTTGGCGCTGCTCGATTCGCTTCTTTTCTTTAGCGCAAACGACCATAGCACGGGTTTCGAGCTGTGGGCCCTCAGACCTGAGGAGGTCGTTTCGGGTGGAGTTCTTTACTTTCCTTTTTACCAGGCCAATGGCAGCACGTTTGTGGGATTTGCGGTTTCCAACTTCTTGGATCAGACAGCCAATCTCGAGTTTTCGGCTTTCGCCGCGGACGGCTCACTGTACTCCTTGCCAAACAATCCGGCCAGTTTTACACTAGAGCCTGAGAGTCAGTTCGCCCAATTAGGTAGCGAGATTTTTGGGGTCGACCCTTCCACTCCCCAAGCTGGTTGGGTAGAACTATCCACGGACAATGTACAGATCGGAAGTTTTTTTCAGTTCGGAAACCCCTCACTAACGCAGCTCGATGGTTCGGTGGCTTTTTCTGAGCAGGCGAAGAAGCTCTACTTTACGCGGGTCTTCGAAGGGCAGTCGGCCTTTCGGGGACAAGCGGCCAAGACGCTTCTGAGTATCGCCAATCCCAATGATGATCCGATTACAGTGGAATTGAAACTGTTGGGTCCCCGGGGCGAACTGGCTCCACAGCAGTCCGAGGTGATTGCCGGCAAGGGATTCCTTTTCAAGTCCGTATCGGAGCTGCTCGGAGATGTGCCCGTTTCCAGTGGATATATCGAGGCTGAAGTGATTCAGGGAGGTGGAGCAGTCGGTTTCGAGCTGATTCAGCTGTTGGATCACACCACGATCATTGGCGTGAACGCGTCCTTTGGCAATCCCAGCACTGAATCCTTCTCGGCTCAGCTGGCCTCCGCAACAAATATATTTACCAACCTAAAAGTGGTTAACGTCAGTGATACCGCACGGGCGATCACAGTAACGGCCATCACCGAGGATGGGAGTAATCTAGCCCCACCCGCAACCGTGAATTTGGGACCGGGCGAGCTGCTGGAAAAGGATGTGCGTGAATTGTTCGGTCTGGATCCCTCCATCGTCTCCATAGGTTCGATTCGTGTTGAAGCTGACGGAGCGGGAGTGATCGGTGATGTGATTTTTGGTGATCCTGATTCCTTCAACTATGCAGCTTCGATGCCGCTTCAGACCCAGAAATTCAGGCACGCCATTTTCAGCCAGGTAGCCAACGGGTTAGGTTTCTTTACGGGCCTCGCCCTATACAATCCCAACATGCAGACAGCGGACGTAACGATCCAGGTGTTTTCCCATGAGGGACAGATGACGGGAGAGCAAACGCTTCAGTTGTCCGGCGGGCAGAGGATCTCACAACTAGTTTCGGAGCTGATTCCATCAACGGCCGAGCAAGTAAGAGGCTACATTGTCATCCAATCCAACCAGCCGCTGATAGCACAGCAGCTCTTCGGGGACAATGGGCTGAACCTGTTGTCTGCGGTTCCCCCCACAATCGTGCAGTAGAGAGTTGAACAATCCAGCGGTCTCCCACACAGAGCATCGCTCCTCCTCGCAAACGCCTCAAAATCCCTGATCGGGACTTTTGGTGACGGCAGAGGAAATATCGACCAGGCGCATAGAGAATTGCCACCCGCCGAGGACGCTGGCCTTACCAAAGGCTTTTGAGTCCTATCTTCTGCACCTGGATGGACAACTGTTAAGAAGCCGAGTTTTCCATCAAGTTTTGCGTTATCTGTCGGCTGAAGACGAGGAGAACAAGATCCTCTCGTCTCTGCCTCGCCAGTTCGACGAAAACGAACAAGCGCGACACATTCCTGAGCTTCTGGAACCCGTAGACACTTCCCAATACGAATTGAGAAAGATGCAGGAGGCCATCCAACAGGATGTGAAAATTTTCTCCAAAATCCGGCAGATGGTGCAAAAGATCGGTATCGATCAGGATACCAAGCTAAGCCGGCTGAGGAAGATCCTTTCGGGAGGACTTAAAGGGAAGAAGGTTCTAAACCAAGCGCTCGATGTGGCAGAGGCGGAACGTATATGTTTATCGACGATCCTACCCACTATGGCTCCAAATTCGTCTGCCGCGGCAGGTCAGTGAAGCGAGGGTCGGAGCGGTCTTTTCAACACCGACATGTTCTTCCCAGTGTCCGGGTAATTCATCCGTTCGGTGAAATCTGTGGGGTACCCGGTGACATTCCGGCGATATAATTCAGCTCAAGTCTTTATTAACTAATAAGAATAGAGGAAAGGAGGTTTATTATGCATCCCAAGTATAGAGTCGCGTATAGGGGCGTACGACTGGCTATCCTTGCGTTCCTCTTGTTGTCTGCGAAGTCA
>JALLOM010000420.1 GCA_027717865.1 Acidobacteria bacterium AH-259-O06
ACAGGGAGTTGAAGGCAATCCTAAGCGGATTTATGTGAAATTGGAAGAACAGATGGGTCTGTTCTACCCAACATTTAGAAGGCCACAGTCACACCCCCGCCGGCACGAGAATTCGCCAAAGCTGTAAGGAGCACGGCCAAAAAACGATTCATCGGCGCCTCTTCGAGAAATCTTTATAAGACGGTCCAGACATAAGCCCCCCAGATTCTGTCACTCATCGTGGAAGAGTTTCAGTACATTCAAAAGAATCCCTGCGATCAAGCTCGCACCAAGAAAGGCGATCACTAACCCCTTCAGAGTGAAGCCAAAAATCGCCCAAATGACTAAGAACGCGACAATGAATACCATCGGTGCTTCCCTGCTGTATGCGATTCTTCCCAGATGCTAAATGCTTGGCTACTCCTCCCGTTGAAGTGAGAAAAGTGCTTTACAAGGTGGGGCCGTAGGTAAACAACCTTACAGACCAAATTGTTATCATAATCAATCAGTCCCACCTCGGAAGACTCATTTTGGGAGACCTCCTTCCTTTCTATCTCCGCTGGTGGGACTCTTTCCTTATATCAATCCCTGGGCTGATCTCTGAAGGTCAAGGAGCTGACCAAACAATCTTGCTGTTCTGATCGAGAAGATTCAGGCTTGGTTCTCCCTTGCTCCCCAATCCTAGTGTAATACGGGGCTGTCCATCCTTGTCATATAGCGCTAAGCCCGGTTCTGCATGGATTCCCAAAACAAGCTTCGCCCGTATTTGACCCTCGCTGTCAAAGAAATGAATTTCTTTCGCATTAATGATCTTCTCTATCCCACAAGGACTTCCACACCCTCAATGTCTGAAACCACTTATGGTTGATATCGTTTGGCCCAGTGGGATCAGACAGAGGCTCACGAATCTTCTCGTCAACAGGATCATTACTGTTCACGAAGAGCGGGGTGGGGTGGGGGAGTGATGACAAGCGCAACTCACGCGCTGAGCCCGTGCCGCCCTTGGCGTGGCAGTAGCTTGATTCCTGCCCTATGCTTTAGCGCTGCTGCAAGACGAGAACAAAGTCCTGTTCCGCCGGCGGCGTGAATTCCAGAATCGCACCCGGGGGAGTGCCGGGCTCTTCCAGGTAGCGGTTTTGCAGCGGATCGAACCATCTGACTTCATAATCCAGCCCAAAACGGTTGCGCAGGCGCACCGTGGTCCGCACCGGAAAGTAGACGAGAACCGTGGATTGGTCATCCGTAGCCAACGCCGGCACGAAGTGATTGAAGACCTGGTCCCCGGGCTGCTCGACCAGAAGCTCCGAATGGACCGGCCGGAGCCTCCACCACTCAAAGCTTTGAATAAACTTCGACAGATAACCCACCTGGCGGGCCCCGGAAAGGGCCAGACTCCGGTGCCAGGGACTGGTCCAGGGGGCATCACGGTGATTGAGGATCTTTCCCCCCCCCCCACGCAGCCAGGGCCAGATGCCATTTGCTCCATAACTGATCCCGGCCGGAGGTGTCGCAAACACACTCCAGTAGCAGGCCTGGCGAACATCCCGAGCCGTCACATTCTGATGGATCTCCTCGTACAGTGGCTCCAAGTTGATGATGGGCTTGGCCGGAATACGGTGCCACTGCGCCGCCACCGGACCCCGGTTGATCCAGTCTACGGTGCGCTGGGCTTTACTGTGACTGGACTGATAGCCCACAATGTCCAGCCAGTCCTCTTCCGCGTAAGCATTCCCAATCCAGGAGCGCCCGTGGGGATGCTGTGCCACAATCCCGGGATGCTCTTCTCCAAAGACACTCTGGCCGATGTTTTTCCACCTCTGTTCGTATTCATCCACATAGCGGCCGTCGCCCCCCAGAAACCAGATCACCTGATGCCCCCCATAGCGCGCCACCAGATAGCGGGCCAGCAGAATGGCTTCATTTTCGGGCAGATAGTAGCCGGGACTCAGATGCCTTCCCTGTCCGAATTGGAGCGTCCACAGAAGAACGGGAGCGGCAACCAGCCCGTATTCATTGACCAGGTCCATTTTCCGGTCCAGACGCTGAAAGAATTCCGGATGAATACGGATGCGCCCCGCGCCCTCAAAAGCCACTCGCCCCTGCCGGTCACGATCGCCTCCCCTCCACTGGGTGGTCACCAGCTGGATGGCATTGTAACCCTTGTCCAGACGGTCCTTCAGATATCTTCTCCACTCCTCGGCGGTCGATTTCAGCGCCCCATTCCAGGCCGTGTCGGCGGTCCAGAAAAAAGGTGTTCCATCGGAATAGGTCAGATAGTAGCGCCCCTTGGGTCGCACAATGCTTCCGCGACGATAGAGGGCGTGCGGGCTGGCGTGCTCCACCACTTCAAAGCTTCCCGTTTGCTCATGAAGACCGGAGTTGGAAGTATCCGAGCACTCGGTCCGGTAGCTCCAGGTTCCCTTCTCATCCGGTGCGAAACGCACCTTCCAGGTCCTGCCTCCATCCCAGAAGCCACTGATCTTTTTGAGACGCGCCGTGGGAGATCGGAAGTGAACAGAAAACTGAGAGACGTTGTAAAGAGGATTCTCATAGTCTTTATCACTGGTGAAGCTCTGCTCGAACTTCATCCAGATGCCGACCTGATCGACTGCGGCGAGAACCGCCTGGAACGAAATCAGGCCCACAAGAATCGAGATCAACAATCGTCGTGCCGGTTCTCCGGCCATGGCCAGTCCCTTCATCATCACTTCAATTCGAGGGGTTCCAA
>JALLOM010000421.1 GCA_027717865.1 Acidobacteria bacterium AH-259-O06
CCGCCCAAGTGCAAGGCCTCGAGTTGTATCCGACACAGCAGGTGCAGCGACATGCTGGGTTGGGAATGGAAGGTGTTCTGAATCTCCAGGCATCCTCATCGGATCGCCCTGGAGGCGAAAGCAGTCAACATATCGTTGTCGGAAGTGCCCGGTTCAT
Organism: Acidobacteria bacterium AH-259-O06; assembly: GCA_027717865.1. Lineage (GTDB taxonomy): Bacteria > Acidobacteriota > UBA6911 > RPQK01 > JADFOI01 > JALLOL01. The sequence continues at coordinate 158 of JALLOM010000421.1, forward strand.
GCAACAGCAGGGATTTGCCATCTCCGAGCCGGTGGACCAGGCCTTGGAGAATCTGGCTTCCCAAGAAACCATCTCGGTCCTGGTCGGCCAGGACAAAGAAGTGGTGGGCATTCTGGTCCTGCAGGATTCCCCCCGTCCGGAGGCAGCGCGCACTCTTCACAAACTCCAGCACCTGGGAATTCACAAATCCCTTCTTTTGACGGGCGATAATCAAAACGCAGCCCAACAAGTGGCTCGATCGGTGGGCATCTCTGAAGTTCACGCCAACCTTCTTCCTGAGGAAAAATTGAATCGGCTGGATGAGATAAGGCGGCAGGGATACACCGTGGCTATGGTGGGAGATGGAGTCAACGATTCCCCTTCTCTTGCCGCTGCCGACGTCGGGATCGCCATGGGAGACACCGGAACCGATATAGCCGCCGATGCAGCCGGTGTGGTCTTAATGGGCGATGAGGGACTGGCAAGAATACCCGACTTGATTCAGACCAGCCGCCGCACAGTGAAGACTATTCAAGACAACATCTTCTGGTTCGGCCTGGTCATCAATCTGGCCGCCGTGATAGCCGCTTTCATCGGATATCTGAGCGCGATTGCAGCGGCGGTGTTTCATCAGATGAGTTCCTTTCTGGTTCTGATGAACTCACTCCGGCTATTAAATGACTGGCCCTCCCTTGAACTGTTCCATCGGCTGCATCATCTGCTCGAGGGTCAAAGGTCGAAACTGGATGAGGTCCGACGCCGTTTTCTTACCGTACAGTCTCTGTCTCATTGGCTGTCCCATCACCGAAAAAAAGTGACCGAGTACCTCCTGCTCTCAGTGTCGATCCTCTACTTAATCTCTGGAGTGACCCTGATCCCGCCTGACCAGTCAGCCCTGGTGGCGCGCTTTGGAAAGATCATAGATGAACCACCTCTTCAGCCGGGAATCCATTACCGGCTGCCCTGGCCGTTTGAGAGTGTATACCGTGTCCAGCCTCAACGCGTGAACGCACTGGAAATTGGATTTCGCACTGGCCGGGAAGCCCTCCCCACAGCAGAACCACCGGCCTATGAATGGAACATTCAACACCGGCAAGGACGTTATGTGCGAGAGCCTGATGAAGCTCAGATGCTGACCGGGGACGAGTATCTGCTGGAAGTCAATGCGGTTGTCCAGTACTCCATTGAGGATCCAAAACTGTATCTGTTTCAGACTACCGACATAGAAAAAAGTTTACGCGCCGTTGCCGAAGGTGCGCTGCGTAAGGTGGTAGCACAACATAGGCTGGATCAAATATTGGCCATACAGCGTGGCGACGTCGAGCAGTTGACACTGGACCAAATGCGGGCGGATATCAGTCGGTTAAACCTTGGTGCTCACGTTCATTCTGTGAACTTACAAGACGTTCATCCGGCGCTTGAGGTGGTGGGCGCTTTTCGTGAGGTGGCCACTGCCATGGAAGAAAAAAGCCGGATGATCAATGAGGCACAGGCTTACGCGAATGAGCGCTTTCCACTGGCACGGGGTGAATCTCAAAAGCGACTAATCGCTGCCGAGGCATACCTTCTGCGCCGCACCAACCATGCGGTCGGGGAGGCTGTGCGCTTTACCGCACACAATGAGGCCTATCGATTGTGGCCCCGTACCACGTCAATGCGGCTCTATCTGGAAACCGTGGATAAGGTTTTAGCCGACAAAACGAAATATATTCTGGATCAGAGTTCCGGTCGTCGGAAAATAATGCTTTTCAAAGGCTCTGTGTTTCCCATTGCAGATTTGCAGAAAAGCTTAAAACAGATGCAGAGCCGCGACCGTGAGGGAGCGGACAATGAAAGATGAAAAGATTCGTAAAACCCGTGGTGATGTAGGGGCGAGCCGGCGGCTCGCCCGCACCCTTATCGTTGGGGGGGCCGGCTCGGACGAGCCCCCGACTCGCCCCTACACGGCGCCGAAAGGTGAAATCGGGAAACCTCTATGGACACATCAAGGAACAAAGCCATGAATAACCTTTATGAACAATTTAGCGGACGTAACCGGTTTTTCATACTTGCGGCCCTGCTGCTTCTCCTTTACCTCAGCTTCTTTACCGTCTCCGAAACCGAGTATGTGCTGGTGACACAGTTTGGTGATCCGGTCAGTGAACATAAGACAGCCGGCTTGAAATTCAAGTGGCCTTTCCAAAGTATTACGCGCCTGGACAAGCGGCTGCATCTTTATAATCCGCGGCCGTCAGAATATCTGACGCGCGACAAAAAAAATCTCCTGATTGAAAACTATGTCATGTGGAAAATTGAAGACCCCCTGCTCTTCATTCAAACGGTAGGCGATACCTCAGGAGCGGAAATGCGGCTGCACGATATCGTATGGTCTCAGGTTTCAGCAGCCGTCGGTCAAACGGAGTTGTCTGAGCTGGTCTCGACGGACCCGGACCGTATTCGCACTGGCGCCCTCATGAATGTTGTCACCGAGGAATGCCGAAAGCTTGCTCGAAGCCGCTACGGTGTTGACATTGCGACAGTTGACATCAAACGGATCAACCTGCCCGCTCAAAATCGCGAGAGTGTGTTTG
>JALLOM010000422.1 GCA_027717865.1 Acidobacteria bacterium AH-259-O06
TACGATCTCATTCCTTGCCCCATTGACAAATCTGTAAAAGTCTCCAGCGCTGCCGAGGGGAACACCAGTGTCGAAGCCTAGTCCCCTCAGGAGTGCGACGGATGAGGAGGCTAAGCTGGGAATCCCCAAAGTGTGCGTGAGCAGGTGATGAACGGTGATCGGTTTTCCGGCCAGGCCGACTTTGAAGGGAATGTGCTTGCTAACCGGGTCTTCCAGCCGGATCTTTCCCCCCTCAACGAGCTGCATAATGCCAATAGCGACAAAACTCTTCGTTATGCTCCCGATGCCGTAGAGGGTGTTCGTGGTTGCCGGCAGATTTCGTTTCGGGTCCCTGGCGCCAAAACCCTGTGCGTAAACCGTTTCCCCGTCCTTTACAACGGCGATGCTGAAGCCGGGCATCCTGCTCCGTCTCATGTATTCTGGGATACTAACCTCTATCCAATTCTTCAGCTCCGTTTGAACGTTACTACTCGAACTCGGAACAAGCTTTGCTGGCCTCCGAATTATCTCAGGGCCAAAGCCAGCTAGGCTCTGACGGGTGCGACCTGATTCCCCTACTGGCGACGCCTTCTGCATTTCCAACTGAGCGCCAATCCCTCCCATCGACCAGAGAGTGACCAATAAGGACAGCAGAAAAATCGACAGCAACTGAACCAACCTTGTCATGGTTTTGATTCCTCCGGTGTTGATACGGTTTGTGGGCCGCGTCTCAGAAGTTTCCCGAGAACGGGCCCTCCTGGGGCGAAGTATAGGGTGGAGTAAGAGACCGGTCAAGCGCCAAAGAAGAAGACAAGCGTAACCGCAATCAGACCCGAAAGCTGCAGCAATAGATTAGCGAAATTCTTCCTTCCGGATGCCGTCGTTTTCGTCAATCAAATAATGGAGATCTGACGGGCGGCCTGGTTATTCTTTTCCCTCCACGGCAAATCCACCTGATAGCGAATTCCATAATTCAAGGTGAAACCCGGCCTTAGTTTCCAGCTGTCCTGAACATAAAAGGAGTAGCTCATGGTGGTTGTCTGCAGCCAGTCCTCCTGAACCAAAGCGCCACCATTGTTCAGACGTCCCAACAGAAAGCTGGCAAAAGCAAATCCGGTATCACCGGCGAAACCCGGAAGCTGCGTCTGGGTGGGGAGGAAACTAAAACTTCCGTTGATGCTATTTGGCTGATAGTTTTGAATCCTGAAGTGGCGGATATCCGTGCCAAACTTGATGTTGTGGCTCCCCTTAACTTTGGAGAGTGAATCCGAGAACTGCAAAATGCGCTTGGGCTCGAAGAGAATCCCACCGCTTCCAAGACCCTGAAAACCTGAAACGCTAATTTGCGGAGTTCCGCACTTGCCATTGGCTTCCGGAATAACGCTGCACTCGGGGAAGCCGGAAATGCCAAAATCGGAAGGACCGACCTCTCCAAAACCAGCGGGCCGTCGTCCACCGCCTTGATCCGTCCACCCAAAGCGGAACTCATTGATCATAGTTGGGCCAAAGTTGTGGTTCCAGGCGAAGGTTGAAGCTTTGGACGTACCGGCAAAACCCTTGTTGCCGGTGGCTCTGGGATCGGGAAATGCTTGAGCGCTCTTCCCATCCACGTTCTGGTAGTGAAATACGAAGAAAAGACTATCCTGCTCAGAGGGATGGTAGTCTCCGCGAATGTCAAAGCGATCAACATCGTTGCCGGCCGGAGCTACCCGACTGAAGTTGGCACCCCCCCTGTTCGGGTCTGGCCAAAGGGGTAAGAAGGAGGATGCGGCCGGGCTAAACATCGACGAGGGAATGATGTTCCCCGAGAATGGGTCTCGAACCAGTTCGCCCCCACTGCCTGATAGACAGGTGGGATCCCCCGCAGCTGCAACGCGCTCGGTAGTGGGATTATAGATGGCACCTTGGAAGACAGCGCGTCCGCAAGGATCCACACCGACCTGCGACCCGAGCAAGGAAGAAAAATCTCCCTGCTTAAAAGCCACTAGAGGCACCTGCCTATTAGTGAAAACCGTTTCACCGCTTCTGCGAAATCCCTGATAATCCCCGAAAAAGAAAAGTTTGTCCTTGACAATCGGACCACCAAAAGTGAACCCAAATTCGTTTTGCCGCAAAACGTCCTTGTCCTCATCGGCAGGGAGGAAAAAATTCCTGGCATCCAGGACGTCATTTCGAAACAATTCGTACACACTGCCGTGATACTCGTTGCTGCCACTTCGGGTGATTGCGGAAACGATGCCGCCACTGATTCGCCCGTACTCCGCCGGATAACTATTCGTCTCCACCGTGAATTCCTGGAGGGAATCGACCGCTGGTGTGATGGAAGTACCGCCGAAAACGATCTGTTGGATAGAAGTTCCGTCCAGCAGGTAGTCGTCGGCTCGGGGACGGCCCCCGTTGATACGCGCGTTGTTCAGTGCGTATCCCAGACCGGGCTGGCTGCTAACGCCGGCTGACAGCAACAGAAGGCTCAAGTAATTGCGTCCCCCGCCACCGGTCAACGGCAAGTCCGCTAATTGTCGCTCGCCCACCACTTGTCCAAGGCCGGACTCTTCCGTGTGCACCATTGATGTATCGGCATATACTTCAACCAGTTCAGTTGCTTCCCCGACCTGCAGCGTCATGTCGACCCGGGCCGTCCTGCCCACCTGCAGTATGATCCCGGCACGCCGAGCCGTCTTGAAACCTGGAAGTTCGACTT
>JALLOM010000423.1 GCA_027717865.1 Acidobacteria bacterium AH-259-O06
GGGGATGCTCGGCCAAAATCTCGCCGATAAGCCGGCTCAGCTCGCCAGTAATGACCCGCGATTGACCCGAATCACAACGGGAGCGGGGCAGCAGTCCCTGGAAGCCTTCCCGGCGATAGCGGCGCAGCCAGGACTTGAATGTACTCTGGGCATAGCGCCGGGGCCCCAAGAAAGGGACTTCCAGCTCTTTTTGTGCCAGTCGACGAAAGTACTTGGCTTGTCCCTTTCCGGCCGCATGAATCACCGGAGCGATGATGCCATAGCGGAAGACGGCGATGGCCTCTTGCTTTTTTCGATCCATGTTCCTCTCTCCTTATGACTCTCCCTTTTGCCACAACTCGGCCACCATCTTCCCTATCCGGGAGTGTGGCCGCGCATTTTTTCTCAATGGCGAGCCCCATTCCTCTCCTCAGAATGTGGTGGAAGAGAGCTTACAGAGCTGCCTTCTTAGCCTGGGGTGGCTCAAAAAATGGTGGTGGAGGCTGGGCCAGGCAGCAGTCCGTCTATCCGAGCCGAAGGTCGAACAGAAGATGGGGAAAATGGCGCTCGTGAAAGGCGGCCACCACGCTTTCTGGGGAGGCTCGAGCTCGGAGGCTCTCGAAGACGGCTCGAGCTTGGGCCCGTCGCTGCTGGAGAGCTGCCGGCAGGGGCGCCTGCGCCACGGGAAAGGATTGCAAACGCACATACACGCCCGAGAACAGATCGAGGATCCGGTAGACCCTCTCCTCCTCCACCGCAAAAGCCTCCTCCCCCTCTGGGGAAAGGGCCATCAATGCCTCCAGCACCTGAGCCACGCTTTGCCGGCCCGAAAGCAGTAACTTCAAGACCCAGATCATCAAGGGCAGAGAGAAACGGCGCCGGGCTACCAGTGCCTCCGGCAAGATACTGAAGGTGACATGCTGGGAGCGGTGCGGACCTTTGCGGCGGCACAAAAACCGGGGAATCGCAAAGCGTTTGTACACCCGACCGTCGACATCCGCCACTTGTCGAAAATACAAACCGTGGCGCACCGCACAATGGCGCCCCCCGCAAAGGGGACAACGGTTCCGGAAGTCCGGGATCAGCTCGTACAGCCCTAAACCCAGCTCAGAAAGGCTTGACAAAGCGGTACCGGAGAAGTCATGCTGAAGCTGGAGTTTATCTCTGAAGCCGGGAGCTCATCTACTAAGCAAAGCAATAGGCTCCCGGCCCCTCCTTTCTGTGACAAGTTGTGCAGCTCATGTACCACACTAGCATCACCTAATCACCCGTCCTGGGTGAGAATAATGCTACCGTGATCTGCCACAAAAAGCGAAATCAATGTGTAAAACTACAGTGGCCAGTTCGTGAATCTCCAGGACTATGATGTTGCACCTGATGGCCGGGCGTTTGTCATGCTGAAACTGGCAGAAGAGGAACTAGAAGGTCGCGATACCCACCTGAACTTCGTCCTCAACTGGTTCGAAGAACTGAAGCGCCTGGTGCCGACGGAGGAGTGAGTCGATCTCAAATATCGCCGGTAGAATACCCCCAATTCGCTTTGAACTTCCGATATATGGGCGACTAAGATCCTGCCTCTGATTTGGCAATTCTAATTGCCTTCAACTCCCTGTAGGCTTATCATTGCCAGCAGCAAAGGAAAAAGCTATGTGGAACTTTAGCCGCCGTGACTTTTTGAAGTATGGCTCCCTGGTCGCTGCATCTGGTGCAAGCTTGCAGGAGATCCTCGCCGGTGAAAGCTGTGTGGCGACGACTCCAGACATTTTGGGCCCGTTTTTTCAGCCCGATGCTCCCTTTCGGACCCGGATCGCCTCGCCGGCAGAGCCGGGAGAGCGACTCTTCATTGAGGGAAGTGTCTCCGATTGTAGAGGGCCAGTTCCCGGGGCCGTTATAGAGGTCTGGCAGGCAAACGCCGCTGGCTGCTACAGCATCAATGAGGACTGCGGAGTGATTCCCGGAAATCCCGACGATTTCCGATTGCGAGCCCGAATCAAGACAGACGGGACGGGCCGCTATGAGTTCGAGACCATTAAACCGGCTTCCTATGATGTGGGTGGAGGACGATTCCGTCCGAGCCATATCCATTACAAGGTAACGCTCCCACCTTCCGGAAGTGAGGAGAGAGTGGAGTTGATCACACAAGTCTATTTTCAAGGGGGGAAGTACAACAACACAGACCCCTACTCTTCCAAACTTGAAGCAAAGTCACGGACCATTCCTCTTGATAAGGATCCTGCTATGGATCTCCTGCAGGGCCGGTTTGACATCGTCTTACCTTCACCCTTCTTAGCCGGTAGGACTGCTGAACTGCAGGGGCACGATCTGTTAATCCAAAAGCTTGACGGAAAAGTTCGTTTTCACTTGCCCGAAGAACACACAGACACCAGCGTTGTGGGGATTTATAGTGGGGATGGCTCGCTCATCCGAGAGTGGGAAGCCAGCGGAGGTGTTGTCGAGTGCGATGTTGGCAGTGTTCCCTCCGGAATGTATTTGGTCTGTCTTTGTTGCGGAGAGCTCGAACAGATGCTCCACCTAAGCCTCTAACGGACTTCACCGGACCCATCTAGAACCGGAAGTTCTCCCGGCAGAATAAACCCATTGTGCAGCGGGTGGCGAACACAACAGGGGGAAACCCGCTCGGAACCCGAGCTCAGGAGACCAGCTTTATTCCCCCGCTTTTCACGGGGTTGATCCGGACGA
>JALLOM010000424.1 GCA_027717865.1 Acidobacteria bacterium AH-259-O06
TCGGTTTCCTCACTCGTCTGGGACACAGCCAAAAACCGCAAGAATTGCTCCCGTTCTTCTGGTTTCAATCCAAGGAACTCCAAAGCAACTGAATTGAGATATCTTTTTTCGCGTTCGACCTTTTCCGATCGAACAACCCACGCTCCGGCGCTCACTTGTTGTGACCCAAGCAAATTAAGGTCTACTTGTAATTCATCACCCACTTTGAGTGGAAGTTCCGTTTCAAAAGCTATGCCGCCCGCACTGATATTTTGGGTCTTATTCGAGTAAATAACTTTCCCCGAGACGAGCCGGCCCGGAGCAGAGCTTATTACCTTAAACAAGAAAGGGATCTCCGAACAAAGCCTGGAATATTTCCTCCGGCACAGTTTCACCCCTGGACCGCTTTTGGAGATCGCGACGTTCTGATTGCAGGAGCCGGAGACTTTGAGAACGTCTCCGCCCCAGTAATAGATAGCCCCTTCATCCCAGTGTTTAATCCCAACTCGCTCTCCTTTTCTGAAGAGGAGGGGAAGTGGTCTCAAAAGCTTCAGCCAGGTTTCGTCCGGGGAGGTTTTCGTGACCGTGGCCACCCGTTCGGCGATTGACTTCAGTGGAGAAATGGATACCGCCCATCCGACCTGAAGGCAATCACTGGGCCATCCAGAAACTTGCTCAGTCATTTCCACGCTCTCTATGCATCACTTGGCACTATCTTCAAATCATCAACCCTCGCCGCCCCATGGGAAGCTGATACTGCTTGAGGTTTGCCAAGCAAGTGGCGTGCCATTTTAAGCCATGTTCGTCGGCCAACCCAGTGAGCCTGATATAAATCGTTAAATAAACAGCTAGTTACAACCTGCCACGCCAGTGAGTTTGGCGGCAGAAGTGTAACCTTAAGTTTACAATAGTTGTAAACTTAAGGTTACACAAATGATGCGATAATTGCCCCCAAGAGCACACCCTCCACTTGAACCCAAATAATTAAGGAGTCACAGCCGACCGTCAAAATGGATGAGAAGATTACTTGCTGGTTTTGGAGCCGGGCGGTTCTTCCCGCATGACCCGAATCAAGTTGGAAGGTGGGACTCGCACAAGCGCTTCTTTCATATACCTCTGAAAGAATTCGGAATCCAAATCGAATTGAGCCCGCAGGTATTCGATCAACTGTTCCACTTCATTGTGCATTCTCTCCATTTTTTCACGCATATGGAGAATAACTTCCACGCCCGCTAGATTCACGCCCAACTCACGTGTCAGCGTGAGTATCAACTCCAGCTGCTGCAAGTCTTCTTCGGTATAAAGGCGGGTGTTTCCTTCAGTGCGCGAAGGCTTCAGGAGTCCTTCACGCTCGTATGCCCGGAGGGTCTGAGGATGAATTTCATACATATTTGCGACGATGCTGATTGTAAATCCGGCTCTCTTCTTGACCATCCCAAATTACCTTCTACCGAACTCCATCCTCATCCATTTTTTCTGTCCTGCTCAGCGGCTGACGAGACCGGGCGATTTCCTCTTCCCCAGGCAGGCCTTCTAATTCAGTTGGGTTCCAGCTTTGCCCTGGGATTTTCTGGATTCAGTTGAGCAAATTCACGCAGGATCTCTCGGGAACGTGCGTCTCGAACAGGCGGAAGTACCACTTTCACTTCCACCAGCTGATCTCCGCGACCTCCGCCCTTGGCCGAAGGAACGCCACGGCCTCGAAGCCGAAATTTCTGCCCACTTTGGGTTCCGCCAGGAATCTTCAAGCGCGCCTTTCCCTCAACCGTGGGAACTTCAATTTCCGCACCCAGAGCGGCCTCGGTAATTGTCAAGGGAACGCTGCACACAATGTTATTACCTTCCCGTTCGAAGAATGGGTGCTGCTGCACCTGGACCACAAGAAAGAGATCGCCTCGGGGACCACCAAATTCACCGGCATCTCCTTTTCCGGGCACGCGCACCCGTGAACCCGTGTTAACTCCCGGCGGAATCCTGACTCTCAAACTCTCCACCTTTCGAATGAGACCGTTGCCTCCACAATTGGAACAGTCACCAGCCCGCACGCTTCCACTCCCCTGGCAGCGCCGACAAGTGACAGAAAAACGCATCATTCCACGCGTGTGTTGAGTCTGACCGCTACCGCGACAAGTGGGACAAGTGCGTTTTCTCACTCCGGAAGAAGTGGAACCGGAACCTTTGCATCGGGTACAGATGTCCCGGCGGGTGATACTGATGGGCGTTTGGGTCCCGCGAAGGGCGTCCAGGAAAGGAATGGTTACGTGGTACTCCAGGTCCGGACCTCTGCCGGGCCGCGATGACCTTGCTCGGGGACCCTTTCCTCCAAAAAGATCTGAAAAAATATCGCGAAAAGTCCCCTGCCAACCGCCCCCAGCGACGTTTTCGAAATCAAATCCCGAAAAACCCCCAAAATCACGGAAGCCCTCAGCCCCGGGCCCCTGCTGCCCTTCACGATAATAGCCGTAGCGATCGTAGACTTTTCGCTTTTCCGCATCGTTCAGAACCTTGTAAGCTTCCTGAATCTGCTTGAAGCGCTCCTCAGCGGATTTGTCTCCTGGGTTGACGTCAGGGTGAGACTTACGAGCCAACCTCCGGTAAGTCTTCTTGATTTCAGACTGGGAGGCATTCCTATTGAGGCCCAGGATGTCATAATAGTTGTTTTGCACGGTTACC
>JALLOM010000425.1 GCA_027717865.1 Acidobacteria bacterium AH-259-O06
TGGTCGCTGGGGTGTCACGGCTGTCGCTACCTTCATCGCCGTAGTCGCCGGCCTGGCTTTCAAACAAGCTTACAATAGCTTCCTGGCGTCGTCTCGGTCGGATCTGTGAGTGGTCCCCGCGCTAGCCCGGATTATTCATAAACTGCCGGCTGCAGTGCCGCCATGGCTCGCGCTGACTGCGTTACCCGTCCTCGGGCTCCTCGACGTAGTGCACGACTACGCCTGCGGGGCCCTCGGACGTAAAGCCTTGTCAGCACGGCCCTTCCGGCCCTTCGCTTCGGCACCCTATGCATAATCCGGGCTAGATCTCTCCAGGCGACACTTGCTGCCAGGATCTATTCCTTATTAAAGTAGGGGTTCGCCTCGCTGCCTCGAGCCGCCTGTTTGGGGCGGTCGCCTGGTTCATCTATTCCAAAGCCAATTGGATCGTCTTCAGCAAACGGTCGATCTGAACTTTGAGGGTTCCGACCTCCGCTCCCCCCGGGTCAATCACCTGTGGGAAGAAGCTCCGCGCCAGTCTGGCGGCTTGCTGGAGGTGATCTTGAGCCTGAATCAATAGCTCCCGGCCTGAATCGGGACTCCCAGTTTGGCGTAGCCGCATGGCTTCGTGAAAATCCATCAGTCCTCTGGCCATTGGGAGAGTAGTACGGGTGCTCTTTAGGAAAAACTCGATGTCCTCCCGGGCTGACGCGGCAGGTGACGAATCAAGAGCCTCCAATAGATAAGCTTCCGCTTTTTCTGACATTTCCAGGATCAGTTGCCAGCGCTTCTTAAGGCGCCCATGCAGTTCCGGGCGACCCAACCCCAGGCGCCTCATTTCCTTGAGATACGCCTCATTGGTGATCTCGTCATTCCAGGTCTTGGAGTCCACGCCGAGGCTACGCCAGTGATAGGGGACTCCATAAACTTTGGGCCAAGTAAAAGGAAGGTAGTCCCATTTTCGGTTGTAGTAATAACGCCCCGGAGCGGTGGGGCTGGTTTTGTCCAAGAGTTCAGGAAGAAGGCGATACTCACTGTAGTACTTCATCATCGGCAATGCAGCCGACTTCCCGTAGAGGCTTTCACAGGCCCGGCGCAGAAAGCCTCGCTCTCCGAAGATTTCGACAGGAAGAACATTATTGTGAGCTAGCCCGTGCCACTGATCGACTGCCTCCTTGTTGCGTCGAGGATCCCGGTGAAAACCGGAGCCGTAAACATTCCAACTATACTCGGCATTGAGAAGGAGTTGGGGTTCCTGATAACCATCGCCGCCCGAGTTGTAGATACCCGATCCGCCCAGAAAGAGGGCATTCATAATGGGAGCCGATACCAACGGGTAGTCGTTCAGGAAGTGGCCGGCACCCGCAAGGAAGAATATGACTAACGGAAGTTCGACATCCGAAGCACGCATGACCGAGCTGAAGTGTTCGGTGAACCTTTTCCCTCCAAACGGTTGAGGAAAGACTTCACGGAACATGACCATCATGTTGGAGGTTTTGGGTAGCAACTTCCCGATCTTCCGCCACAGCTCCACGACCTCGCTCCAATCCTCTGATGACGGGGAATCGGGGAGATAGACTGGAGAGACCAGAATAATCCGACAGTCCTTCGAGGCATCGTACCCCGTTTCCATGTTCTTTACCTGGTTGACAGCATTGACAAGCCAGGAATAACCATGGGCGAGCCCGGCGGCCCCTCCCGTGGTGGAATTTAGGTCGTCATCCGGCCAGCGGCTACGGCATCTGGGATCACGTTTTCTCCAGACGTCCTGGGTGCCTTCGTAGCCCCCAAAATCCTCGGAATGAATGTAAAGGGCGCCCGGCTCGACAGCTTCAACATACGCCTTCAGTTCCTCGGCCTTCAGACGATTCAGGTCATCGTTAGCGCGGCAGCTCCCTAGCTGGCTGGGGTCCACACCTGATTTCCCTCCAGGAAATCCCATGCAGGAATATACGGCGCCGTCGGGATAGCTCTCGCGGTTGTAAAAAACCCTCCCCAGGTACGCTCCTTCTTCGTAGAGCGGCCCTGTCTGGTAGGCCATTCCGTAACTGGCCCCGTAACCCCCGAAAACCAGAGAGATTCCACGTTCCCTGGCATAGGCATTCAGCCTCCCCATCAGGCCGGGGTATTCTGGAAAGCGCCGATCCAGGCTCCAGCCAAAGCCATCGAAGATGATCATATTCATCTTGTACTTTAGAGCCAGATCTATTTTCCGTTTGGAAATCGTCTCAAAACCCTCCAGCCCCAGGCCCCGGTCGTAGGACCAGCGGTTGTTCTCAGCGTTAAGGACGAAATCCGCCATCCGGTATTCGAAGTGGGGATAGTCCCGGATATAAGCACGCCGTATGCTCAACCCTTGAAAACCCTCTTCCAACAGTTGCAACAGGGTCATGGCGCCATAAAGGATGCCTTGAGGCTGGCCGGCGATCAGCAAACTGTGAGCGTACAATGCGCGCAGGACGTAGCTCTGTCCTTGGCCGTCCTTGGAGAGGAGCTGCTGATCCAGGAAATTGAGCTCTTTCGCCAACTCTGCCTCAACCGGCAGATTTGCCAGGTGGATTTGAATCTCGCCATCGCCCCGAACCCCGATACCCACCTTGCCCTGGAGGCGAGAGTCCATTTTCTCAAAGGTGTCTTTCAGCATCCGAGCAGCCAATGAAACCTTG
>JALLOM010000426.1 GCA_027717865.1 Acidobacteria bacterium AH-259-O06
ATCATCACCTGTTTGCGTTCTGGTTTCCTCCAAAAGGCTCCGAAGCTCTCGAAACAGTGCTTGAACCAATGGATTAGCCGATGTGTGCTCGTAAATTACCCCTTTCCGTTCTGTCTGATAGGTCTCTTTCAGCAGGGTAATGGCTTCGCAAATGTGCTGGTCGCGTAGGGAACGAAGATCCGCTGCGTAGTCGATGATTGCTGCTTCAATTTCCATGAGAAGCGCACTGAATTTCTGGTGAGTCTCATAAAGTCTTCTTCGCCGGGCCGGATCGTCTTCCTGCTGCATTTGTGCCAAGTATTTCTTGATCAATTGATAGGCTTGACCGGAGGTGAGATAAACACAATCGGATGGGCAGTCAATTTCTATGACTCGCTTTTCACCACAACACTGCGCACAGATATAGGTGTTCTTGGCGGGACAAAATCGCTTCCCTTTTCTTTTCTCACAGAGGATACATTTCATGGTGGCAAGGCCCTTTTTGCTCTACTGGCGTTTTAAGTATAATCGAGTTTCTTCCCCAGCATTGGCTACTATATAATCTAGAGTACATGATAAGCAGATGAAAAAAAGGTTTTTTACGACGGAAGAAGCTCGCCGACTCCTTCCTACTCTCAAGAAGCTAATCGGTCGAGTTGTAGTGATTTTCATCTTTCTCAATGCATGCTCTGGAAGTGAACCTGTGCAAACGGAGCCATCTTCTTCACCTACAACTGCTTCAAAGCCAGCAGTTTCCGATTCCGGCTTGGAGTTTGAAGCTCCTTCGGAGTGGATTGGTGAGCCTCCTTCTTCCTCCATGCGCTTGGCCCAGTACAGGCTGCCCCGCGTCGAAGGAGATTCCGAAGATGCTGAACTGGTGATCTATTATTTCCGAGGAGGAGGAGGATCAGTCCAGGCCAATGTGGACCGCTGGATTGGGCAATTCTCGAAAGCTGACGGCTCCCCGGCTAAGGATGTCGCCCGGGTCTCCGAAAAAGATTCGCATGGACTGCACCTTAGCATTGTGGATGTGAGCGGTACCTACCATCAATCGCGGGGACCAATGATGGCACAAACGCAGGCGAAGCCAAACTATCGGATGCTGGCTGCCGTGGCTGAGGCAACCGGTGGACCCTGGTTTTTCAAACTCACGGGTCCCCAAAATACCGTGGATAATTGGGAAGATAGTTTCCATTCCTTTCTAGATACACTTCGGGTAAGGCGCTAGGCGCCAGGGCAATAGAACAACTGCCAGGAGTCAGGAGTCGGGCGGAGTCAGAATTCAGAAGCCAGAAGCTCAACCCTCAAAGGCTCACAGCTCAAATCAAAACTGAACGCCGATTCCTGTAGTACAGCTGACCCTGGATACAATCCATCCTGTCCTGTGTTTATCATCTTATCTCGATTTTGTGAACGATTCTTTCCCAACCACACGACAGAATGAGTCAAACAACCGGAGAAAAAGGATTATGATGGGGCACTTCAAAGCAAAAGGGATGGAAGGGCAATGAAAACCATCGTTGAGTTCAGCATCATCCCCATTGGGGTGGGTGTCAGCCTTTCAAAATATATTGCGGCCTGTGAACAGGTGCTTCGCCAGGCGGGATTGAGAATCGAATTGCACGCCAACGGAACAAACATCGAGGGAGATTGGGACATAATCATGCCGGCGATTAAACAATGTCACCGGGTCGTTCACGAAATGGGCGCACCTCGGATTTCAACTACCCTCAAAGTGGGAACCCGTATTGACCGAGAACAGACTCTTACGAACAAAGTCCGCAGCGTCAAAGAGAAAATGAAAGGGGGATAGCATTGGGTTCGCTGAGACTGCTTTTGACCCTGCTTGTCTTACCGTCTTTGGCTTCCCTTGAAAAGGACTCGACACCTTGTGAGCTGGAAATCTTCCACCGGGCGCGGTCGCTTCAGCCCGGAGAAGTTGTGTTGATCACGGCCACAAGTAAAGCCCCATTGCAAAGCATGCAGGCAAGGGCTTTCAAAACGATGTTTCCGTTCTATCCCACCCGGGATCAGACAGTTTGGCAAGGTTTGATTGGCATCGACCTGGAGACCACTCCGGGTACCTACCGACTGAGTCTAGAGGGAGCCACCGAAAGAGGATCATCTATCCGCGCCCAATACGATCTGCAGGTGATGGGCAAAGAATTCCCCACTCGCCGGCTGAGAGTTGCCGAAAAATACGTCAACCCCCCTGCGGAAGCCTTGGAGCGAATCCGGAAGGAATCCAGGAGAGTCAGCGACATTTTTGCCATCCTTACCCCGGAGAAAATCTGGGGCGGCTCCTTCTTATCACCGGTCCCAGGAGCACCGACCAGTGGGTTTGGCAAGCGAAGTATCCTCAATGATCAGCCGCGCAGCCCACACGGCGGTACCGATTTTGATGCCGAAGCGGGAACTCCTGTCAAAGCACCCAATAGAGGGAAAGTGGTTTTGGCCTCTAATCTCTACTATTCGGGCAACACAGTGATCTTGGACCACGGACACGGGCTTTATTCTTACTTTGCTCACCTTTCCCGCTTGGCCGTGGCCGAGGGGAATCTAGTTTCCCCCGGCGAAATGATCGGCTACGTGGGAGCTACCGGACGCGTTACGGGCCCGCACCTGCATTGGAGCGTCC
>JALLOM010000427.1 GCA_027717865.1 Acidobacteria bacterium AH-259-O06
TACCCCAGCTGCTGTGCCAGGATCTGGCTCGTTCAGTGGGCCTGAGGAACCGTTTGGTTCACGAGTATGAAAGTATCAATGACAAGATTGTCTTTGACTCGATTCCTGTAGCACTACAAGACTATCGCTCCTACGTTTCCACAATCCAGGCTTACCTGAAAAAAGGAATTGAACCCTGACTCGAGACACTTCGAAAGCCCCCCCAATACCCCAAAAAATTAAAAATTCAATCTCTGACCCCCCGGGCGGGTGCCGCGGGAGAGATCGGCCGATGCTCGATCTGGGCGTCGGTCAGCGGCTTGGGTTGAACCTTCAAGTATTGTCCCGAAAAAGCGAGCGAGTCATTGAAGCACTTCAACGACGATTTGTAGTTGTCGTGCCTGCCAAAGTAGAACCCATGCTTGCAGCCGGGGTAGAGAATCGTCTTAAAGGATTTGTCCAGTGCTTTCATCTCCGGGAGGATGATCTCATTATTAATCTTGTTGATCGGGTGCACATCACCGTGCACGATCAAAACGGGGCAGCGGATCCTTTCGATCTTGGCTCGGGTGAAGGCTCGGACTTTGGGGGTGTAAAAGCGTCTAGGGTTCTCGTACAACTGGGGGTGGCTACCTGGAGGACCTTTGGTGTGCAGACCCGTGAACAGGCACGTCGCCGGTTCACCTGCGACAATGGCCGCCAGGTCCACTTCACCGGCGAGTTCCAGTGCGAGGCTGCCGCCGCCGCTGCCGCCAAAGGCTATCACGCTGTGGCCGTCCACATAGGGCAGCTTCTTGACTTGTTCGGTGATCGCGATGCAGTCCCACAGGGCGGTGGGGGTCTGCGGGTCTTCGCGCCGGTCTCGGAACGTGGCGGATACGGTCACGTAGCCGGCAGCGAGGAACCGGGTGTGGGTGTGCGAAGTCATCGAGGCACCTTTGAGGCTTTCGAGCGCGACTTTGCGCAGCCCACCGTGCAGGAACACCACGGCGGGAAAGGGGCCTTCGCCGGGCGGCTTGCGCAGCACAGCCGTGGCCTTCTCGCCGTCCCTGCTTTTGCCGGTGATCACCTTTAGCGGGCTGACCTCTTCCGGAACCCAAGGCCAGCTGATCGGCTCTTCAACGCTCTTGGGTTGTTGGGCTTGCGCCAGAACGGCCAACCCGAGCACCAGGACGAATCCGGTGGATACGCAACGAATCGGGACTGACATGTCAGTTTTCCTCCACTCGCCTAATCTATCACCTTTTCCTAATGTGCTTGCAAAAAGGTGATGCCTTTATTTATAAGTGGGTGGGCAGCCTTCGTTCCTTCGTGCTTTTGTGCTTTCGTGCTGAGCCAGCCACTAGAGCGAAGGCACGAAAGCACGAACACGCGAACGCACGAAAGCACTTAAACGGAGAACGAATATGACCTCGGAAAAACGGAAAAACCGGCGAACTTTTATCGGTGAATGCCTTGCGGGAGGCTCAATCGCGACAATGTCCTCTGCTTTGGCCAGGCCACAAAGTAAGCAAAAAAGCATGTCTTCCAACAACGGCAACGTGGTGCTCTTCGTCACGGACGATCAGGGTCAGGACGCCGGCTGCTACGGCAACCGCGTCATCAAGACACCAAACCTCGACATGCTGGCGGCTGACGGCACACTGTTTACCCATTCCTTCGCTACCACCGCCAGCTGCAGTGCCAGCCGCTCGGTCATCCTGACCGGTCTATACAACCACCGTACAGGCCAGTACGGTCACATGCACGATTATCACCACTTCCAAAGCTTCGAAAACCTCAAAAGCCTACCCATCCTACTCAAGGAGGCTGGCTACCGCACGGCCTCGATCGGCAAGTTTCACGTGGCTCCACAGCAGGTCTATATGTTCGAGCACCTCCTGCCGGGTCTCACGCGCAGCCCGGTCGAGATGGCCAATAACTGCAAGGACTTCATCAACGGCGGCGGCGACAAGCCCTTCTTTCTCTACTTCTGCACATCGGATCCGCACCGCGGCGGCGGCAAGGCCAGCGATCTGCCCTACGAGCCCAACCGCTTCGGCAACCGCCCGGAGGGCTACCCCGGCATCAAGCCCGTTACCTATGACCCCAAAGACGTGGTGGTGCCTCCGTTTTTACCCGACACACCCACATGTCGTGCCGAGCTGGCTCAGTACTACCAATCGGTATCGCGAGTCGACCAAGGACTTGGCCGGCTGGTCGAGATTCTTCAGGACGCCGGCGTGTACGACGACACGCTCATCATCTACATCTCCGACCACGGCATCGCCTTCCCCGGTGCCAAGACCACCGCATACGAACCCGGCCTGCGCTCGCCCTGCATTGTCCGCAATCCATACATAGAGAGGCGGGCTGTAAAGAGCCGGGCCATGATCAACTGGGCGGATCTCACCCCGACCATTCTCGACTTCGCCGGGGTCAAGCAGCCTAGATACAGGTCACACGTAAATTTGAACCTCATCAAGAGTCAGTACCCGGAGGAGCACGGACTGCACGGGCGTTCCTTCCTCTCTGTCCTCGACAAGGAGAACCCTGAAGGCTGGGATGAGGTCTACGCCTCCCACACCTTTCACGAAATCCAGATGTACTACCCCATGCGGGTTGTGCGCGGCCGCAAGTATAAGCTCATCTGGAA
>JALLOM010000428.1 GCA_027717865.1 Acidobacteria bacterium AH-259-O06
CCTGATACCCCCAGCTGGGGAAGGTGGTCTGGGTGGCGATCCGGTACATGACCTCCGCGGCGCCATGTTCGGGAAGCGCCTGTTCCAGAGCGTTGGTACCGACGATGCCCGTGGAGAGGTGGCCTTCGTGACGGGTCACTATGTCCTCAACCAGGCTCTCGACCACAGCCTTCTTCCGCTCTTCTGGAACCATTCCGAGATAGAGGGGCAGTGGTCTGGCTGCCGGTACCGTACTGATTCGTCTCGCTGTTGAGAAACTTACGGTTGAACGCGTCTTTGATCTTTTCGGCCAGTGCGGAGTAACGCTTGGCATCGTCGTTTTTTCCAAGGGATGCTGCCACCCTCGACAGAATCCAGGTGTCGTAATAGTAGTAAGCCGTCGAAGTGAGTGCCGGGGGCGTATGTTTCGGAAGGTGACTGCTGGTGCCATCCGGCTGCGGCTCCATGTGGTCCCCGAGGCCCTCACGGATAATGTGACCGCTCGCCTGGAGGCCGAAGTAACCGACCAGTTTTTTTATGCCTTCATAATGGTCCACCAGAACCCGCTGGTCGCCGTAATGCCAGTGGAGGTACCAAACCGACAGGGGGTAGGTACTTGCCCACACGGGCATGAGGCGATAGGGATCATGGCTGCCGCGCCAGTGGATTGGACTTATGTACGGGACTTCCCCGTTTGGCTTTTGTGAATCCCGGATGTCATCCAGCCATTTCGTCCAGAAGCGAGCCGTGTCATAGTTGTAGATGATGTCCTCGGCCACCATTCCCGGATCACCCAGCCACGCCACCCGTTCGCTGCGGTCGGCGGCGTCTTGCGGCATGCTCTGAAAACTGCTTTCAAACGTCCGGCAGACGTTTTCGTGAATCCGGTTGATGAGAGGGTTGGAAGAGACAAACGTACCGTTAGTCTCGACCGCGGAGCGCACGAAACGGCCCTCCAGATTTTCCAACTGAGGGACCCCGGGAAACCCGGTCAGCTCGACGTAACGAAAGCCATGAAGCGTGAACCTGGGCTCCCACAGCTCCATACCCTCCCCTTTTAAGATGTAGGTGTCTGTCTGTCGCGCGACATGCCGGGGATGGAGGTTGCTACGGGCATCCAGTGTGTGGTCCTCGTGAATCCGGGTGCCGTACCTCAACCTCACTTTTGTTCCTCTGGGACCACGAACACGGAGCCTGGCCCAGCCCGTGAAGTTTTCTCCCATGTCGAAGACGTACACGTTTTCTTCCGGCTTCAATATCCGCACCGGTTCAATAGATTTGATTACTCGGCTTGGCGGCAGCATCTGCGCCTTCAACTCTCCGCCGGGCGGCTCCACCCACTTGGCCTGTTCCCAGTCGGAATCATCGTAGTCGGGACCCGTCCAGCCACTCTTTTCCAGACCAGCATCATAGGTTTCCCCGTGGCTATAGTCGTTATAGGTGATGGGACCCGCCGTGGCCTTCCAGCTTTCATCGGTCTTGATACTCGAACGGCTGCCGTCGGCCAGGTCAAGGTTCATCTGCAGGATCACACGAGGTCTATCGCCATAGGGCTAGCGATGACTTGGAGGGGGAGGGATATCGGCCTCCGCACTATACCAGCCGTGGCCCAACATGACCCCAATAGCGTTTCGACCTTTTCTGACCTGACTGGTCACGTCATGAGTGACGTACAGAACGCAGGACCCAAGCGGATATGGCTGGTCGTTGTTGTAGTAGGTCGTGGCGGGATCCAGGACATGATCCCCTACTTTTGCTCCATTGAGATAAAGTTCGTAGTATCCCAACCCGGATACATAGACGGTCGCTCTTTTGACCTCTTTCTCCAAGTCAAATTCCTTGCGCAGTAAGGGTGAGGAGATCCCTTTCTCGGCGCCGATCCAATCCCCCTGCCAGTCACTCTTCCGGAGAAGTCCCATGGTAAAGGTGGCCGGTAGACTATAGGCACTGGGTCTTTGTTCCCGCATCTCTCTTAAGGTGCGGCCATCAACGTAAGGTGCTGCGGCCAGTCTTCCGTCGTTGCCCGGTCGATTCCAACAGCACACTTTCCACCAGCACTGCTGACCGCTTGACAAGGCCTGACCCTGGTAGGGCACGTTCACGGACTCACTGGAGACCACCTTCCCGCTATCCCACAGATCACCGATATTCTGCTTGAGTTTTTCTTCGCTACTGGCGACCAGGACTTGATAGGCGGCCTGCATCTGGTCTCGCCGGCTCGATTCCAGTATCCAACTGAACCTGGGCTTGACCGCGCCAACGCCCAAAGGATCGACGACGTATTCACACTTGAGCCGCATCGGCCTGACCCCGAGACGGCTGTAGACCGGCTGATAAGGATCGTCCGGACGCCTGGCAGGATCGACATACTGGGCCAGGTCACGCAGGGCAATGACAGTAAATCCCTCCTCATGGAGGTACTTCATATACTTTTCGAAAACGGCGGGTTCAGTACTGCAATGTGGGTACACATCTGGCACCCCGTGAAACGTCAACACGGCTATTTTCCCGGCTCGAGCCTGCTCGACAGCCGAAACAAAATCCGCGAAGTCCCAGTTTGGACCCGAGGCGCCGGTGGTCGGGATCAACAGCGGATGATCCTCCGTCGGGTCGTAAGTGGGTCCCAAAT
>JALLOM010000429.1 GCA_027717865.1 Acidobacteria bacterium AH-259-O06
CAATACCACTTCTTCCCAGCCATCCGGCACTGCAGGCGGAAACGACGCCGCTGTAGAGTGGCAGAGTCGTGGTACAGCTCCAACCCTCGACAGACGATCTCCAGGGCCGATTTAAAGGACCGTTTTTGGTGTTCCAGAATTTTGGCGGCCTCCTCGAAAGCTTCAAGTGGCGGGCAAGGATGTTGATTAATTACTTCCAAAAGAAAGGGACAAAGCTTCCTCCGTCTTGCCCAGCTTCTTTTTCAACCGGGATAGCTGGAAGAGCAGGTCCATTTTCTGGGCCCTCCATTTTTCCTGGCGACTTGACGTCTCCAGGAGCACGGCGGCTTGAATGTGTTCACCGCGCAATGTGTAAAGGTGTGCAGCGACAAGGGGATCGACGAACCGGCCATCTGGTTCCCGTAGGACTCGGCCGGCTTGTGCCAGCAGCGTGACCATTGTCAACAGGTCCAGCCGATTATGCTCGAAGACTTGGCGAAAGGAATGATACTGTCCCCAACGCAAATAATGAAAGTAGGTGCGGGGGATGAGAGAAGAAGAAATATCCTCGTGGCGATGCACTCCCAGGATCCTCTGCTCCAAGGTTTGCAAACGGCAGTCTTCGAAACATCCTCTCCAGAGCAATCGGCTGGGATACAGTAGGTCCAAATGATTCAAGTGTTGAAAGGAATTCTCTAGACGCTGCAGGATGAAACGGTCACTGAGGAGGTTTAGATCATAACTCTTACCGTTAAAAGAGACTAGGTAAGAGTGTTTGGCTCCTTGAGGACCTCTGCAAAGAATCGTACTTAGCTCCTGCAAGAAGGCTTTTTCGGATTGAGGATCCGAAAGGAAAAACTGGTGAGTGAGAAAGTTCTTTCGGTGAAAGTAACCCACTCCGACCAAAAAAACGTAGGTTCCGGCACCTCCAACCAGGCCCGTGGTCTCTGTGTCCAGGAAAAGAGTCTTTTCAGGGTGAAATTCAGCGAAGGCGTGGTCTCCGGCGAGCTGGCAGACAAGGCCCGGTTCCGTGGAATAAAGAGCCTCCAAAGGGAGATGACCGTGCAAATAGCTTCCCGCAAACTC
The DNA here is from genome assembly GCA_027717865.1 of Acidobacteria bacterium AH-259-O06. Taxonomy (GTDB): domain Bacteria; phylum Acidobacteriota; class UBA6911; order RPQK01; family JADFOI01; genus JALLOL01. The sequence goes on from JALLOM010000429.1 coordinate 1,066, forward strand.
CCTTTCGACCACTAGAACTTGTCCTGACGGACGCTGCTTCCATCGACCACCCAGAAAATCAGCTAGGGGAAATTGGGGGACAGACACCGAATTTCCGACACCGAAATTCGGTGTCTGTCCCCCAATTTCCCGAATTTCCCAGATACGATCAAGCCGAGCCCTCAAGTCCATCGTTCGTTTCAAGCTATTGAGCTTTTGAGCCGTTGAGCTTTGGAACCTGGAACCTGTGACATGTCAGTTGTCAGCTGTCAGTTGACTCCTGACTCCTGTCTCCTGTCTCCTGTCTCCCGACTCCTGTCTCCCGTCTGCCGTCTGCCGCCAGAAATCGCAGCATCTCCCGGCTAATCCCCTTGGTCCGTCTGCCCACTTCATCCACGGGACCCACGCAGGAAGGGCAACCTTGTTTACACCGGCAGGCCTGCACCAAGGCCAGGGTTTGCTCCAGCAACTGATGGTGGCACTCGAAAAGCTTTTCCGAGAAACCCACCCCCCCAGGACAGTTGTCGTAGATAAAGATCGTAGGATCGAAAGATTCACAGAGATCCGGATGAATTTCTCCACCTTCTCCCGTGGCTGAGTAAAACCCAAGGCCCTCTGGGCTATTTAGTGCAAACCAGCGAGTCGAACGGTCGCCAACACTTCGTCCCAAATCCTGGATATCACACATCAAAATCAAGGTGGCGATGTGATGGATGGCATAGGACACTCCCAAAAAGCCTTGAACGGCTTCATTGCGAGTGAGCGATAGTTCGAGCAAGTTTGTCTCGGGGACCGCAAACCAGTATGCCATGGTATGCAGTTCATGGACCGGGAGATGGATCTTCCCGTAGCCAAGATTTTCAGAGGTGTAAAACTTAATCTTCTTGAACCCGGGAAATCTTTTTACGAGGTGGACTTCGCCGTGTTCCACTACGGCAGATTGCAGCGTTTTCTGGTCTTCACAGCGAAGCACCCGGAGACCCGAGTATGTGATGGCTTGTGTGTAGTAGTCCACATTGACCTCGCGGACATAGGCTTTGCGCCCGGGGTAGTCCAACTTTTCCACGTGATATTGCCGGCCCTGACACATGTAAACAGCATCCTCATGAATCAGTTCCGGAGCGCTGTCAAAATCAACTTCGGCGATGGCTTCATTGCCCTGGTTAGCATTGAAAACCACAAAATTCTCTTCCGGAATGTTGCGCAGACTCACTGAGTCAGCTGGATAGGCTTCATCTGTCCAATTCCACATCCCTGCCTGATGGTAAAGGATGCCTTGCTCGACCAGGAAATCCAGGATTTCCTCCAGATTTTCACTCCCGAAGTGTTCCCCCTTTTGAAAAGGCAGCTCGAAAGCGGCACATTTGATATGGCCGACCAGAATCTGAAGATTGTCGGGTTGGATAAGCCCATGCTCGGGAGAGCGGCCCAGGAAATATTCTGGATGAAGAACAATGAACTGATCTAAAGGGAGGTTGCGTCCCACCAGGACGGCTACTGAGCGTCCCTTTCTCCGGCCGGCGCGCCCGATTTGCTGCCAGGTACTGGCCACGGAAC